>JACCXP010000098.1 GCA_013696905.1 Thermoleophilaceae bacterium | reverse complement strand
GTCCCGGCGCCGGAATCATTCTCGTCGGTGACGGTGAGCGTCGCCGCCTGCGCGGCCGGGGCCGCGATCGCAAGCCCGAGCCCGACGCCGATCCCGACCAGGCGCCCCCTCACGGGCCCCCGTCGCCATAGGCGCGAAACCAGAGCAGCCCGATCAGCGTCTTGGCGTCGCGCGAGGCGGCGATCGCTTCGTCGAGCCGATCGAGCGGGACCGCCTGGACCTCGATCCGCTCGTTCTCGTCGGTCTCGGCGCGCTCGTCGTATAGGTCTGTGGCCAGGTACACGTGGATCTCCTCGTCCGAGAAACCCGCCGACGAGTAGAAAGTCTTCATGTGGCGCCAGCTGCGGGCGCCCTTGCCGATCTCCTCCGCCAGCTCGCGCATGGCGGTCGCGAGCGCATCCTCCCCTTCCTCGTCGAGCTTTCCGGCCGGCAGCTCCAAGAGCGCTGACTCGTCGACCGGCTCGCGCGGCTGGGACACCAGATACAGGCGCTCGCCGTCGTGGGCGAGCACGGCGACCGCGCCGGGATGGCTGACGATCTCGCGCGAGACCTCCTCGCCGTCCTCGTGACGGAAGCGGTCGACGCGCACGCTGGCGATGCGCCCGCTCCAGGCCTGCTCGCTGCCGATGCGCTCAAACCCGGCCATCGATCTCCCTCCCGAGCACCGAGCCGCCGGCGAGGGCGGCGCGGAAGAACAGCTCGTCTTCGTCGATCGAGCGGCCCATCGTACGCAGCGGGAGCCCGGCGGAGCGGTAGCCCTCGACATCGGCCTCTCCCTCGCGTCGCTCGTGCCCGCGCGGGAGGTCGGGCTGCTCGCCGGGGGCGAGCGCGACGGCCACGGGGCGCAGCAGCAGGTCGAGCACGACACGCGTGTGGTGGGAGAGCCCGCGGTGGCGGGGTCGTGGGTCGGCCGAGGACATACGCGGCACTATCACCGTGCGACACCCGAGCGCGAGCGCCGCGTGGGCGGAGTCGAGCGCCGCGAGCCCGCCGTGGCCTAGCTCGGTGGCCGAGCCGAGGATCCCGGGCCCGGGACCCGCGATGCACGCATCCCACCCGAGTGCGGTAAGCCCGGCGTGCAGCCCCCCGGTGACGGTGATCGCCTCGTCGTCCGCGTCGAACGCCGGTGCGGCGGCCACGTGCCCGGCGAGCAACCCCGCGTCCAGCAGCCGGCGCACGGTGCGTGACTGCTGTCCCTGGAGCGAGCCGCCGGCGGTCTGGACGTAGCCGATCCGAGCGCCGGGCTCCGATCGCGAGGCCGCCCAGGCGACGCAGGCGAGCTGCCCGTGCAGGGCGATCACGGCCACCGGCCTGTCGAGCCCGCCCGCGAGCGCCGGGGCGCGTTCCTCGAGCGGCTCGATCGCGTGCTGGAGCGAGGAGTAGTTGAGCTTCATCACGTGTGCGCCGGGCTCCCCCTCGCCGTCGAGGCCACGCGTGAGGTTCACGTGCACGATGTCGAATCCGCCCGATCCGAGCCCTAGGTCGCGCGCCGCGACGTTGACGATCACCTCGTCGCCGAGCTCGATTGCGCCCGTCATCCGCCCGTAGGACACGGCCGGGCGCCGCTCGCCGGCGACCTCGACCTCGAGCGCCGTGCGCCGCTCGTCGCCCTCGGGCGAGATCGACACGACCGTGCCGCGGCGCAGCGCGAGCCGGGTCACGCCGCGCCCTCGACGAGCGTGAGCGCAACGTCGAGCATCGTCTCGAGCGCCTGCCGGCTGACGCGCTCGTCGGGCTGGTGGTTTCGCTCGGTGCCGTTTGCCACGTTCAAGCACGGAAGGCCGGCCGCGTTGAAGACGTTAGCGTCGCTGCCGCCGCCGCTCGGGCCGAGAGTCGGCTCGATGCCGAGCGACTCGAGCGCCCGCCGCGCGAGCTCCACGGGCGGCGACGAGCGCGCGAGGCGGTAGCCGCGAAACATGAGCGCCACGTGGGTCTCGACGTCGCACTCGGCATCGCTCGCCGCCTCCGTCAGCGCATCGACGATCCCGACGACGACCTCGTCCGCGCGCCCGTCGTCGAGCGAGCGGGCCTCGAGCTCGACGTGGCAGCGCTCCGCGACGACGTTGGCGGCGGTTCCGCCCTCGATGCGACCGACGTTCGCGGTCGTGCGCTCGTCGAGGCGGCCGAGGCGCAGGCGCGAGATCGCGAGCGCCGTGGCCGCGATCGCGTTGCGCCCCGTCTCCGGCCGGATGCCCGCGTGCGCGGCCTGGCCGAGGAAGGTGGCCTCGATGCGGTAGTAGGTGGGCGCGGCCACCGCGAGACCCCCCACCTGCTCGGCATGATCGAACACGAACCCGAGGTCGGCGTGCAGCGACGAGCGGTCGAATGCCTTGGCACCGGCGAGCGCCCGCTCCTCAGCGGTCGTGAAGAGCAGCTCGAGCCCGACGGCGGGCGGCTCGGACGCCACGCGGCGGGCGACCATCAGGAAGACCGCGAGCGCCGCCTTGTTGTCGGCGCCGAGGATCGCCGGATGGCGGTTCGAGAGCATGCCATCCTCCTCCGTGACCTCGACCGGGCCGGCGAGGGGGACCGTGTCGAGGTGGGCGCATAGGAGCAGCGTGGGCGCGCCGTCGGGCCCCGGGACGCGCGCCAGCAGGTTGCCGGCGTTCGAGCCGGTCTCGCTCGCGCTCGCGTCCTCCTCGGCGTCAAGCCCGGCGTCGCGCAGCTCGGCGATCACCGCGTCGGCGGCGGCGCGCTCGTCGCCCGAGGGCGACTCGATCTCACACAGGCGCACGAACAGCTCGACCACTCGTGCGCGCTCGGCGGGCGTGGCGCGGACGGCGG
>JACCXP010000165.1 GCA_013696905.1 Thermoleophilaceae bacterium | reverse complement strand
GTCGAGCACGGTCCCGCGGGCCGCCGCGTTGGCGGACGCGCTGGGAGCTCGAGTGACGAGCCAGGCCCGAGAACCAAGACCAGGCGGGCGAGAGGACGGCCGGTCGCCGGCGCCCCGACGACGCTGGAGGGCTCACTGCAGGCGGATCTCACTCCTGACGCCGATGTCCTTGCGAGCCCGCGCACGGTCACGGTGGCCTCGGTCGAGAGCCTCTCCTCGCCGGTCAGATTCGCGACCAGGCACCTGTCAAAGCGCCCACGACCTAGCGACCGTGTCGCTGGAGAGCTGCGCGCTGAGCTGGCGCGGAGAGGGCATGAGCGCTATGGAGGCCGTCGCGTCTGTCGGCGGCGAACGTCCGTCACAGTTGCCGCGCTGCGCCTCGCGTGTACTGGCCGGCTTCGTCGCCAGCTGCAATGACCGCTGGCCGGACGCCGAGCGCCAGCGCTCAAGCCCTACGTGCCGCGGATCGTCGGCACCCGCTCCGGCGCCGCGGTCGAACACCGCCGTGCCTGTCTGCTGACCGAGGCCACGACGACAAGCGGTAGCGGCACCTGACATCGGTTGCTCTCCTCTGCGGTCCACTCTGCAATCCGGAGTGCCGATCCCTCCGCTCGAGGTCGAGATCCGGGTGGAGGTCGCAAGGGGCTAACGGAGCCGAAGCATCAACAGCGATAGCGCCGGGATGGGCGGCGCGTGGAGGCGGTCCAGCTCGCGCTCGGTCACTTGGCGCTTGTTCGACGCTCATCGAAGGCACAAAACGGACACATCAGGTTCACCACGCGCGAGTACGGGCGGGCACGGCACTTAGTTAGTACGGGTGGGGTTGCAGGGATATCTTGCTCGCGTGTGCCTGAGCGTGTACGCCCGTGCGGCCCCTGAAACTCCCTCCTAAGGAGTAGGCCGCTGGTTCGAATCCAGCTCGGGGCACTGGAAAAAGCTCTAATTGCAGGGAGAATCCATCAGGAGCCGATCGGCTGGTTTTCACCCTCAGCGCCCTCCGTGACCAAACCGTGACCAAACTCTGGGCTATCGACCAGCTTTCGTTCGGAATCAAAGAGTTCGTTGAGGTCCGCCACGGGGATGGCCTCTAGCAGGCCCTCGCGCTCTCGAATCAGCTCGCGCGTGAGGGCGTGCACACTCTCGTGATCGATCTCGGGAATCCGATAGGGAGCCCCTAGAACCGGACCCTGTCCTCGCAAGGGGTCACTCGAAGTGCTCACCTCGGGTGACCGTTCCCCGAGGTGGTTCGGATCACCCGCCGCCGGTTCGAGTCCGGTCGCTCGCGCTAGCACTGCTCACTGCGGAAGTACATGCACGCGGTGCTCCGCCCGGCTCCGAAAGGCCTCCCTGGCATCCTCGACGCCGGCGGCGAGCCCCTCCAGCAGCAAGTCCGCGCTGCTCAGGTCGCCGGCCATCGCCGACATCTCTAGCTCGGACGCGAGCTGCGACACGCTCGCGGCGCCGACCGTGCAGCTGCCGCCCTTGAGCTTGTGCGCGTACTCGCCGACCGCGACCGCGTCGCCGCGACCGATCGCTCCACCGAGATCCGAGAGGTGCTCGGCGGCGGCGTCGAAGTATTGGGACGTGACCTCGCGAAGGATGTCATCGTCGAGCGCCTCGAGCTCGGCGACCACTTGCTCATCGAGGTACCCGCCCGCCGTCGGATGCTTCTTGACGTACCGGGCCACCATCGCCAGGAGAGCCTCCTTGCTCACCGGCTTGGCGAGATAGTCGTCCATGCCGGCTGTCTCGCAGCGCAGCCGGTCCTCCGGGCGGGCACTCGCTGTCAGGGCGATGATGGGGATCTGCCGGTCCTCCCCCTCCCCTTCGCGAATAGCGGTAGCGGCCTCGTACCCGTTCATCTCCGGCATCTGGCAGTCCATGAGGACGGCGTCGTAGCGCCGCCGGGCAATCGCCTGCACCGCTTCCGCGCCGTTCAAGACGGTGTCCACGTGGTATCCCGCCCCCGACAACATCGCGACCGCCACCTTCTGGTTGACGAGGCTGTCCTCCGCCACGAGCAGGCAACCGACGGTCGGCTCGGCCGACTTCGCGGGAAGCGATTGCCGGCTGCCCAGGGCCGTGCCCGGGTCCTCCAGACCGGTCGCGACTCGCAGGGTCGCGCGAAGGTCCGCCAGGTGGACCGGCTTGAAGAGGCGCAGCCAAGCTTCAGACTCCGGGTCGAGGTGGGGCTCCCCC
>JACCXP010000080.1 GCA_013696905.1 Thermoleophilaceae bacterium | reverse complement strand
GGCGGTGAGCGGCTCGGTTTCGTTCATCGCCAACGCCCAGTACGGCGTATCGCCGGTCGAGTCGTCGCTCCTGGGCTTCTTTAGCTACTTTGCACTGTCGAAACTCAGGCGCTACGTTCCCAAGCGTTAGCTCGCGCCTCCCCGCCGACCGTTTTGGCAAGCGTGCACGGAAACCGCTTTATTTAGCCTCGAATCGAACCGCACGGGCACGTGCGTGTGCCAGTACCAGCGCCCCGCGGGCGGCCCCTCTCGAGCGCGGGTTCGTCGAGCTTCTGAGCCCCCGCGTGACCGCCTCGAGCTGCACGCGTATCAAGGGCAACAAGAACGCCACTGTTGGCTGTGGGGCGCAAACTGCGGCGCCGACGGGCACCGGAACTGACAGCCCGTCCGGAGATGGAACGTCCTTCGCCGATGGCGTGCCGGTGACTAGGGATGGCTGCCCACCGGTGCAGGTGCTCGACCGCACCCGCCGGTCGCTGCCGACCACTTAAGGCACGGCTTCGATAGTGCGCGCGGCGCGAACCGCGCCCGGGATTGGCGCAGCCAAAGCAACAACCAACAACACAGCCAAGCCGTTCGTCTTCGAGGAGGTGCTCGCACGCGTGCGCGCGCGCTTGCGTGGCGGCGACCGCGGCGACGCTGGAGCTGCAGGTGGCCGGCGTGCGGCTCGACATCCGCACGCGCCGAGCCGAGGTCGCCGGGCGCGAGGTCGAGCTCACGGCGAAGGAGTTCACGCTGCTCGAGACGTTCCTGCGCCACCCGGGGCAGGTGCTCAGCCGTGAGCAGCTGCTCTCAAACGTCTGGGGCTACGACTTCGACCCCGGCTCGAACGTGGTCGACGTCTACGTCGGCTACCTGCGCCGCAAGCTCGGCTCGGCTCGCTTCGAGACCGTGCGCGGCATGGGCTACCGCATGCGCGATCAGCCGTAGCCGTCTACAGCGGCTTCTCCGGCAGCGAGGATGGATCGGCGGTCAGCTCGAACGCAGCTCGAGGCCGGTGATGCGGAGCGTGCGCCGCACGAGCGGCGTGCCCTCGATCAGAACGAGCCGCCGGCCGGCCGCGGTCGCGCGCCGCTCGGCCGAGCAGCAGGGCGTTGCCGTCTGCGGCCTGGGTGGGGACGACCGTCTCCACGGTCGAAGCCTTTCAGTCGAGAGGACGAATGCCCCGACGTGGGCCGGTCGAGCCGAGCGACCGTCACCTTCCGAACCGTGCCGAAGCTAGCAGAACCCGGTCGGTCTTCGAGTCACTTCGCCGCGAGCGGTCCGAGGATGTTCGAGAAGTCGTCGGTCCATACGTCGGCGCTCGTCGCGCGCGGGCACGCCCGCCAGCGCGCGTCGCTCGTGAGCCCACCGAGATTGCGCGCCGCGCGCGACATCACGAGCCAGTCGGAGGCGGTCTTTCCCTTCGCCCCCGGGACCTCGGTCACGTTGTCCGCGGCGTGCAGGCAGCTCAATCCCTGCTCGCGCGCGAGCGCTCCCAGCACCGGGTTCAGGTCGAGGTAGCGATTGGTCACGTTGAAGACGAGGATGCCCTCCTCGCTCAGCTTCGAGAGGTACATCGCGACGGCCTCGCGGGTCAGCAGGTGCACCGGGATCGCGTCCGAGGAGAAGGCGTCGGCGAAGATCATCCCGTACTCGCGCGCGGGCGCGCGAGCGAGCGACAGGCGCCCGTCGCCGAGCACGACGTCGTGCGTGCCGGGGCAGTCGCGCAGGTAGGTGAAGAGGCGCGGATCCTCGGCGATCCGCTCGGCGACCGGGTCGATCTCGTAGAACGTCCAGCGCTCGCCCGGCTTCGCGTGACAGGCGATCGTTCCGGCGCCGAGCCCGAGCACGGCCACCCGCGAGCTGACCTCGGGCGAGGGGAGCGCGTCGAAGAGCTGCCCGATCGGCCCGGTCGGGTGGTAGTAGGTGGTCGGCGCGGGCGGACGGCTGCCGTCGAAGTTCTGCGCCCCGTGGAGCGTCGTGCCATGGATCAGCCGGTGGCGAGGCTTGGGCTCCGGACGGGTGACCACCGAGTAGATGCCGAAGAACGAGCGCTCCTGATAGAGCGTGTCGTCGGCGCTTCCGACTCCGACCGCCCCGGCGACGAGGACCGCGGCGACGCCGAGCCCGAAGCGCACCGGGTGGCGTGCAAAGTAGAGGCAGAGCGCCATCGCGAGCCCGAGCACCATCAGGCCGCCGACCACGCGCGTGTAGTCGTCGCCCGACTGGACCACGCGCAGGAGCGCGCTCGCGACGAGCGCCGTCGCGACCGGCAGCGCGACGTCGAGCACACGGTCGCGCGGGCCGCGCGGCGTCCCGCTCAGGCGGGGGCGAAGCAGGCACGCCGCGACGATCGCGATCGGGTACTCGAGCAGCCCGTCGAAGGCGAGCGGTGCCACGAGCGCGTTGAAGACCCCGCCGAGCACCCCGCCGACCGCGATCCAGAGGTAGAACTCGGTCAGCAGGCCCGGCTCGGGTCGGTCGCGCGCGAGCTCGCCGTGGCAGACCATCGCCGCCGCGAAGAACCCGGCCAGGTGCAGCGCGACCAGCGGCCCGAGCGGCTCGCGCACCTGGCTGACGATCGTGAAGACGACCAGCAGCACGAGGATCGGAAAGCCCGCCACGATCGCGCGGTGGATCGACTCGACCTCTGCGCGCGGAGAGAAGACGATGATGAAGGTCAGCAGGTAGATCGCAAGCGGCACGACCCACAGCAGCGGGATCGGGGCGAGGTCGGTCGTGAAGTAGGTGGTCACCCCGAGCACGAGGCTCGAGGGCACGAACGACAGCGCGATCCAGCGCAGGCGGCGGACCACCCCGGCGCGACCGATCGAGCGTCCCGGCAGCAGCGCGGCGTGGGAGGAGCCGCCGGCCACCGGCGCCGGGGCGGGGACGGCCGGAGCGCTTCGCCACAGGACGACGACGCAGGCGAGCACCAGCAGCAGCAGCAGCCCGTAGCCAAGCGCCCAGAAGCGGCCCTGGTCGGCCAGGCGCAGCGTCGGCTCCATAGCCAGCGGATAGCCGAGCAGCCCGACCATGCTGCCGAGGTTGCTTGCGCGGTAGAGCAGGTACGGATCCGTTGCTGCCGGGTGGTCCGTGCCCGCGAGCCAGCGTTGCAGCAGCGGTGCGCTCGCCGAGACGACGAAGAACGGCAGCCCCACGACGACGCCGAGGAGACCCAGCAGCCACAGCACCGGATTCGCGTCGACCGGCGGGCGCAGGTCGCCCGGCAGCGCGATCGGCAGCGCGATCAGCGGCAGCAGCATGACGCCGGCGTGCAGCGCCGCCTGACGCCGCACGCCGAGGCGCTCGCTGGTGACGTGCGCGTACACGTAGCCTCCGAGCAGCAGCGCCTGGAAGGCCATCACCGAGGCCGTCCAGACGGCGGGCGTGCTGCCGAGCAGCGGCAGCACGAGCTTGGCGAACATCGGCTGCACGAGGAAGAGCAGCGCGGCGCTCACGAACAGCGTCAGCGAGAAGAGGATCACCACGGGCGGATCCCGGAGCCGGGGGCGAGCACCGCCGGATTATGCGTGCGCGCCGCGCGCCGCGCGCCGCTCTCAGCCCTGTATCAGGCAGCGGCGAGCGCGAGGCGGCTGACGCGCAGCGCGTCCGGCAGGTCCTCGACCAGCGCGGGCCGGGCGAACAGGTAGCCCTGCGCACGGTCACAGCCGAGTGCCCGCAGCTCCTCGAGCTGGGCACGCGTCTCGACCGCCTCAGCCACCGTCGTCACGCCGAGCGAGCGGGCCATTGAGATCATCGCGGCCACGAGCGTCGAGTCCTCGGAGCGCCGCCCGAGGCCCTCGACGAAGGGCGCCGCGATCTTCACCGAGTCGACCGACAGGCGCTTCAGGAGCGACAGCGACGAGTACCCCGTGCCGAAGTCGTCGACCGCGAGGCGTACGCCGAGGCCGCGCAGAGCGAACAGCGCGGTCGTCGAGCGCGGGTGGGCGACGAGGTCGCGCTCGGAGATCTCGAGCGACAGGGTCGCCGGGTCGATGCCGGTCTCCGCGAGCACGTCGGCGACGAGCTCCGGCAGCTCGGGCTGGGGAAGCTGGCGCGCCGACAGGTTGACCGCAAGCGACAGCACCAACGGCGCGGAGTCGGGTGCCTCGTCGCTCCAGCGCCCGAGCTGAGAGCATGCCTCGCGCAGGACCCAGGCGCCCATGTGCGTGGCGAGCTCGGGCTCCTCGGCGAGCTCCATGAACTCGGCCGCTCGCAGCAGTCCGCGCTCGGGGTGTGCCCAGCGCACGAGCGCCTCGACACCCGTCACCGTGCCCGTGCGCAGGTCGACCAGCGGCTGGTAGACGAGCCGCAGCTCGCCGCGGTCGAGCGCGCGTCGCAGGTCGGCCTCGTCGGTCGCCTGCTCCTTGTGGGGGCGAAGCGACTCGTCGAACACGACCGCCAGCCCGTCGCCCCGCTCCTTTGCGCGATACATGGCGGCGTCTGCCTCCTGGAGCAGCGCGTCGGGAGTGTGGCGGGCGCCCGCGAAGGCCATGCCGACGCTCGCGCTCACACTCGCCATGGTGCCGTCGATCTCGAAGGGCACCGCCAGCGCGGCGCCGATCCGCTCGGCGACGGTGATCGCGTCGTGGCGCTCCGCGAGCTCCTCGCACAGGACTGCGAACTCGTCGCCGCCGAAGCGGGCGACGGTGTCCTCGCCGCGGACCGCCTCGCGCAGGCGCGCGGCCACGCCGAGCAGCAGCTCGTCGCCCGCGGCGTGGCCGAGCGTGTCGTTGACCGCCTTGAAGCGGTCGAGGTCGAAGAAGAGCACCGCCGCCGAGCCCTCGCGGCGCTCGGATCGGGCGAGCGCCCCCGCGACGCGGTCGAGGAACAGGCGTCGGTTCGGCAGGCCGGTCATCGAGTCGTGGAAGGCCTGATGGGCGAGCTGCGACTCGAGCCGCTTGCGCTCCGTGACGTCTCGGGTCACGCGTGCATATCCGCGCATGTGCCCGCTGTCGTCGCGGAGCAGAGTCGTTACGGCCTCCGCGTAGAAGCGGCTGGCATCCTTGCGCACGCGCCAGCCCTCCTCCTCGAAGCGACCTTCCTGCTCGGCCACGCTCAGGGCCTGCTCGGGCTTTCCAGCGGCAACGTCCTCGAGCGTGTAGAAGCAGCCGATCGGCACGCCGGTGATCTCCTCGCGCCGATACCCGTGCAGGCGCTCTGCGCCCGAGTTCCAGCTCGCGACGAGCCCGTGCTCGTCGATCGAGTAGATCGCGTAGTCCTCGACGCCGTCCACGAGCGCCCGAAAGCGCTCCTCGCTCTCGCGCGCCGAGAGCTCGGCGCCCTCGGCGCGCTCGCGCTGCGCGTCGGAGCGACCGCGCAAGCGCGCCGTCCAGACGCTGAGGGCGCCGCCGAGCGCGACCGTCAGCAGGCGCGAGCCGTGATCGACCGAGCCGAAGATGTCGTTCGAGTAGCCGAGCACGGACGCGAGCACGAGCGCGTAGGCGGCCACGACGGCCGTCCGGCGCACGTCGATCGTGGCGGCCGCGATCAGGGGCGCGAGCACCTGGAGGCCGATCAGGATCACGGAGTCGCCGAGCAGCACGTCGGCGAGCGCGCCGGTCGAGGCGAGCGCGAGCACGAGCGCAAGCAGCCGGCCCTGCTTCTGCTCGGAGCGGGCGCGCGCGTCGAGCCAAGCGCGGCCGGAGATGCGCCGCGTCGAGGGCAGTGAGGCGCGCTGGCGCTCGAGGGTGGAGGAGGGGGCGGCCATCTCGACGGCGGCCGGGCAAGCCGGGCGGGCATGGTCTAGATCGGCACGGCAGCGGGGCGACTTGAGCGCCCGCGGGAGGTCGTGGTTAGAGTGCGCTCGCCGCACCTTTGCAGGCATTTCCGCCCGTGGCCGGGCGAACCGACGGAGAGGAGGAGGGCGCGCATGATGATCACCCATGAGTCGAAGCGGGTGATCCCGTTTCGCCCCCACGACGCGCGCCGAGTCGGCGCGGACTGCTTCTACCTCGACGCGATCGTGTGGCTGAACGGCGACCGCATCGAGCTCGGGGACCGGGTCGGCTTCAACTACGGCTGCTGGGTCAACGGCTTCGGCGGGCTCACGATCGGCGAGGGCACGAGCTTCGGCCCGTATTCGATGATCCACACCGCGAATCACGCGATGGACGATCCCGAGCGATCGGTCACCGAGCAGGGCTGGCTCGAGACGCGGCCCGTCGCGATCGGGCGCAACTGCTGGATCGCCATGGGCGTGAAGATCCTCCCCGGGGTCCAGATCGGGGACGGCTGCGTGGTCGGCGCAGGCAGCGTCGTGCCGCGGGACATCGAGCCCTACTCGATCGCGGTCGGCAACCCCGCGAAGGTGATCCGGAGCCGGCGTTGAGGGTGCTGTTCGTGCAGCAGCAGCCGTGCATCCGCGCGCTCAAGTACGCGGTCGGCCTGCGCGCGACGCGCCCCGACTTGACCCTCGGGTTCGCCTGCCAGGGCCGGACGCTGAGCGAGTGGTACGGCTCGGGCGACGAGCTCTTCGACGCCTGGTGGCGGCTCGGACCGGATCCGCGCTCGGCGCTCGGCGAGGCGATCGACTCTTTCGCGCCCGACATCGTCCACTCGCACAACCTGCCTGATCGACTGACCGTGCTGGCGCTCGAGCACGTGGGCGACCGCCTGCCGGTGATCCACGACGTCCACGACATGCAGAGCCTGCGCCGGACCCCCTACGAGGACGGCTTTCCGGAGCCCGCCGACCCGCTTGCGCTCGAGCGCCGGGCGATCGAGGGCGCCGCCGCGCTGATCGCCGTGTCGGAGGAGCTGCTCCAGGAGATCGCCGCGCGCTACCGGCCGCCGGCGCTCGTCCTCGCCTATGCGAACTACGCGACCGTGCGCGATCTCCCGCGCGACCTGCCCCCGCCCGAGCGCGAGCGTGTCGGCCCCCCGCGGCTCGTCTACCAGGGCACCCTGTCCGCGAACGGCGGCCACTACGACCTGCGCGACCTGTTCCGCGAGCTCTGCCTCGAGGGCGTCTCGCTCGACGTCTTCCCGGCTCGGGCGGTGCCCGAGTACCGCCAGCTCGCAGGCGAGCTGGTGGAGATGCGCCTGTGCGAGACGCTCGAGCCTGCGCGCCTGCTCCAGGAGCTGCCCGGCTACGACTTCGGCTGGGCGGGCTTCAACGAGACGCTCAACGGCCCCCACCTCGACACGGCGCTTCCCAACAAGGCCTACGAGTACGTCGGCTGCGGGCTGCCCGTTATCACGCTTGGCCACCGCGCGCTCGCGCGCTTCGTGCGCGAGCATGGGGTGGGGATCTCACTCGACGGGGTGGCTGGCATGCGCGCCCTCCTCGAGCAGCTCGACCTCCCGGCGCTTCGCCGGCGCGTCGCCGCCGCGCGCGGCGGCCTGACGGTGGAGGCGAACATCGGGCGAGTGGCCCGCCTCTACGACGAGCTCGCGGCGCGCTACTCGAAGTCGTCCGGTGCGTGGGGCCCGACGCACGCCACGACGGGCTCGCCCTCGACGCCGGCGGCCACCGCGCGCACCTCGTCGTAGGTCACGGCGTCGAGCGCCGCGATCGTCGCCTCGGGCGAGAGCACCTCGCCGAAGGTCACCTTCTGCCCGGCCGCCCGCCGCGCGACGGCGCCCGTGCCCTCGAGCGCGAGCACGGTCGAGCCGGCCGCGTAGGCACGCGCCCGCTCGACCTCCTCGGGGGTCGGGCCATCGGCGCGCAGCTCGGCGACGATCTCGCGGATGCGCGCGTAGGCCTCGGCACACTTCGTCGAGTCGAGCCCGGCGTACACGTGCAGGCCGGCAACGTCGGCGTGGGCGACCGGCGAGGCGCTGATCGCGTAGCAGAGCCCCCGCTGCTCCCTTATCTCGTCGAACAGGCGCGAGCCCATGGAGCCGCCGAGCAGCGTCGAGTAGACCGCGAGCGCCGCTCGCTGGGCGAGGTCTGTGGGCTCGACCTGAGGGCGCCAGTGGAGCCGCAGGTGGGACTGGTTCGTCTCGCGGCGCTCGACGAGCACACGTCGCTCGGCGTCCGGGGCGGGGTCGTAGGGCTCGGGATCGGCGCCGGCGGAGAAGCGCCCGAAGAGCTCGTCGAGGCGGCTCTCGTCGAGCGCCGAGAGGTCGCCGGCGACGAACGCGCCGCCCTTCTGTGGCGCCCAGCGACGCGCTCGAAAGGCGACGATCGCCTCGCGCTCGAAGCTGCGCAGGTGGTCCTCGGGCCCGAGGATCGGCCGCCCGAGCGGGTGCTCGCCGAACACCGCCCGGTCGATCAGGTGGCCCGCGACGCTCGCGGGCTGGTCGTTGTAGCGCGCGATCTCCTGGATCACGACGCCGCGCTCGCGGTCGAGCTCGTCGCCGTCGAGGCGCGCCCGCGCGACGAAGTCGCTCAACAGGTCGATCGCATCCATCGCCGCCTCGGCGCGACAGGTGATGTGGAACGCGACGACGTCGTGTGAGGTGTAGGCGTTCAACTGTGCGCCGAGGCGCTCGGCGGTGTTGTTGACGTCGCGGTAGTTGGGGTAGCGCTCGCCGCCCTTGAAGACGAGGTGCTCGAGGAAGTGAGCCATCCCGTTCTCCTCCGCGCGCTCGGTGCGCGCGCCGGCGTCGAACGCCACGAGCGCCGTGACCGCGCGCGTGCCGTCCATCGCGAGGCGCACGAGCGGGAGGCCGTTGTCGAGGGTGGACTGCTCGATGCGGATCACGGCGCCGAGGCTAGCGATCGGCCCCGCCTGGACAACGCGCGAACCCCCCGGTTACGGTCGCCTCGATGACCCGCTTCCCCGACGGCTTCCTGTGGGGCTCCTCGACCGCCGCCCATCAGGTCGAGGGCGGCAACGTCAACAACGACTGGTGGGCGTGGGAGCACACGCCGCAGACGACCGGCGCGGAGCCCTCGGGCGATGCGATCGACCACTACCACCGCTACGCCGAGGACTTCGAGCTCTTGGCCTCGCTCGGGCAGAACGCGCACCGGCTGTCGCTCGAGTGGTCGCGCATCGAGCCCGAGCCCGGCGAGTGGAGCCAGGCGGCGCTCGACCACTACCGCCGCGTGCTCGAGAGCCTGGCCGAGCACGGGCTGACGGCCTTCGTGACCCTTCACCACTTCACGATCCCGCGCTGGTTCGACGAGCGCGGCGGCTGGAGCGCCGCCGACGCGGTCGAGCGCTTCGAGCGCTACTGCGAGCGCGTGGCCGCGGCGCTCGGCGACCTGATCCCGTTCGCGTGCACGATCAACGAGCCCCAGATCGTGTCGCTCTTAGGCTACCTTCAGGGCTACCACCCGCCGGGCCTCGCGAACGCCGTGGTCTGGCGGCGGGTCACGCGCACGCTGATCGAGGCGCACGCGGCGGCCGTGCGCGCGCTCGCCGCAGGAGCGGGCTCGCCGCGGGCGGGGATCTGCCTGCAGCTCCCGGCACTCGAGCCGGCGCGAGCGGACGACGAAGCCTGCGTCGCGCTCTACGAGGAGCTGCGCGAGGAGATGGTCGAGGTCTACCTCGACGGCCCGCCGGGCGACTTCGTCGGCGTCCAGTACTACACGCGCATGCGCGTCGACCCGGCGCTCCCGAACCGGTTCGCCCGGGCTCCCGAGGGCAGCCCGCTCACGCAGATGGGCTGGGAGCTCCATCCCGAAGGCCTGCGCCAGGCGCTCCACACCGCCGCCCGCGCCGGGCTGCCGCTGTACGTGACCGAGAACGGGATCGCGACGGCCGAGGACGAGCAGCGCGTCGACTACCTCGAGTCGCACCTCGGCGCGGTCGCTGCGGCGATCGCGGAGGGAGTCGACGTGCGCGGCTATCTCTACTGGTCCTCGTTCGACAACTTCGAGTGGGCCGAGGGCTACCGGCCGCAGTTCGGGATCGTCGCGATCGACCGCGGGGACGGCCTGCGCCGGGTGGTGCGCCCGAGCGCCGAGGCCTTCGGTCGCGTGGCCCGCTCCGGCGACCTCTCAGAGCTCCGCGCGCGGGGTTGACGGCCCGCGCGCCGTGTAGAAGAGTGCGCGCGTTTTGGAGGACCTACGCCTCGACACCAACTTCATCGACTACGCGATCATCGCGGTCTACTTCGTCGCGGTGCTCGGCATCGGCTTCGCCGCCAGCGCTACATCAAGACGAGCCTCGACTACTTCCTGTCGGGCCGCTCGCTACCGGCGTGGATAACCGGGCTCGCCTTCATATCGGCAAACCTCGGCGCGCTCGAGATCCTCGGGCAGTCGGCGAACGGCGCCCAGTACGGCGTCGCGACCGTGCACTTCTTCTGGGTCGGGGCGATCCCGGCGATGGTCTTCCTCGGGATCGTGATGATGCCGTTCTACTACGGCTCCAAGGTCCGCAGCGTGCCCGAGTACCTGCGCCTTCGCTTCAACAACCCGACGCACGTGTTCAACGCCGCGTCGTTCGCGGTCGGGACGGTGCTGATCGCGGGCGTCAACCTGTACGCGCTCGCGCTCGTGCTGCAGCTGCTGCTGGGGATCCCGATCATCGTCGGCGTCGTCGTCTCGGCGGCGATCGTGCTCGCCTACATCACGCTCGGCGGTCTCTCGTCGGCGATCTACAACGAGGTGCTCCAGTTCTTCATCATCCTGGCGGCGCTGATCCCGATCGTCGTGATCGGCCTGATCGACGTCGGCGGCTTCAGTGGCCTGGCGGAGGGCGTGCGCCAGACCGACCTCGGCGAGGCGGGCCTGCACGCGTGGCAGGGCACCTCGCCGTCGAACGTGACCAACCCGATCGGCGCCTCCTGGATCCCGATCGTTTTCGGCCTCGGCTTCGTGCTCTCGTTCGGCTACTGGACCACCAACTTCGCCGAGGTCCAGCGCGCGCTGTCGGCAAAGAACCTGTCGGCCGGGCGTCGCACGCCGCTGATCGGCGCCTACCCGAAGCTGCTCGTCCCCGTGATCACGGTGATCCCCGGGCTGGTCGCGCTCGTCACGATCGAGGGGCTCGGCGGCGAGGGCGTGCTGCAGTACAACAATGCGATCCCGCTGCTGATGAACGCCTACCTCCCGAACGGACTGCTCGGGCTCGCGATCACCGGGCTGATCGCCGCCTTCATGGCGGGCGTCGCCGCCAACGTTTCGGCGTTCAACACCGTCGTCACCTACGACCTGTGGGAGCCCTACGTGCGCAAGGGCCGCGACGACGCCTACTACCTGCGCTTCGGGCGCATCGCGACGATCGGCGGGATCGTGATCGCGATCTTCACGTCGCTGATCGCGGCGAGCTACACGAACATCCAGAACTACATCCAGCTGCTGTTCACGTTCTTCAACGCGCCGCTGTTCGCGACGTTCATCATCGGGATGTTCTGGAAGCGCATGACACCCGCTGCCGGGTTCTGGGGCCTGGTCGCAGGGACCGTCACCGCCCTGGTGCTCTACGTGGGCTACAAGTTCACCGGGACGTTCAACTTCGGCTCAGATCTCGACGAGTCGTTCTGGGCGGCCGGCAGCGCCTTCGCGGTCGACGCCGTCGTCACCGTCATCGTGACCGTCTTCACGAGGCCCAAGCCCGTCGAGGAGCTGCGCGGGCTGGTGTGGGGCATGGCGATCGCGCCCACACAGGCGGTCGCCAAGGCGCGGTGGTGGGAGTCCATCTACCTGCTCGGTGGCCTCGCTTTGGCCGCGAGCGCCGTCCTGACCTACATCTTCTTCTAGGAGCTGCTCACCATGGCCGACGACGCACGCACCACCGAGGACCCCGCCGGCACGACCGACAGCGGGCGAGCCATGCAAGCCGCCAATCTGTTCGATCTTCGGCGCATCATCGGCGGCCTGTTCCTGATCTACGGCACGATCCTCGTCATCCTCGGGTTCGGCGACTCCGACGCGGACATCGCGAAGTCCGCTGGAATCCACATCAACCTGTACGCCGGGCTCGGCATGCTCCTCATGGGCGCAAGCTTTTTGGCCTGGGCGCTGCTGCGACCACTCGCCGACCAGCTCGGAGAGGACGAGAAGGGCAGCTAGGAGACACGGGCCCTTTGGCTGGACCCCGGCCTCGCGCTCCAGTGCCGTCCTCTCGTTGTCGATGAGAC
>JACCXP010000068.1 GCA_013696905.1 Thermoleophilaceae bacterium | reverse complement strand
TACAACCCCTTCCCGGGAACGATCGGCCTGGCGCCCTCGGCCGAGCTGCGCGGCCGCATCACCGAGCGCGAGGGGCGCCTCGCCGAGTCCGGCGCGGCGCTGCCGCCCGATGCAGGCGGCGCTGTGCCCGCGGACACGCGGATCGCGGGCGAGGGTTTGCGCACGATCCCGCCGCGCGAGACGGGCGGCAACCTCGACATCAAGCAGATGACCCCCGGCGCCTCGATCCTGCTGCCGGTGTACGCAGAGGGCGCGCTCTTCTCGACCGGCGACGTGCACTACGCGCAGGGCGACTGCGAGGCCTGCGGCACGGCGATCGAGATGCGCTCGGCCGTGCACGTCACGTTCTCGCTCAAGAAGGGCGAGGCCGAGCGCCAGGGGATCAAGAGCGTGCAGATCGCCCGTGACGACTACTTCGCCGCTCCTCAGCTCGCGGCGCCGCGGCGCTTCCATGCAACGACCGGCTTCCCGGTCACCGAGGAGGGCGAGAACGTCGCGAACGACCTCACCCTCGCCGCGAAGAACGCGCTGCTCGCCATGATCGCCCACATCGAGACGCGCGGCTACGACCGCCAGCAGGCCTACGCGATCTGCTCGGTGGCGGTCGACCTGCGGATCTCACAGGTCGTCGACGTGCCGAACTTCATCGTCACCGCGCTGCTGCCGCTCGACATATTCATGTGAGCGGGGCGCAGCCGCCGACCGGCCAGCAGTTCGAGCTCGAGCTCGGCGACCAGCGCGCGGCGGTTGTCGAGCTCGGCGCCGGGCTCCGCTCGTACTCCGTGGCGGGCGTCGACGTGCTCGAGGGCTACGGCAAGGCGGCGGCGCCCGACGGGTCGCGTGGGGAGGTGCTGCTCCCGTTCCCGAACCGGATCGACGGCGGTCGCTACGAGCTCGACGGCGTCGAGCACCAGCTCCCGCTGACCGAGCCAGGGCGCGCGAACGCGATCCACGGGCTGACGCGCTTCATGAACTGGCACGGGTCCGCCGACGGGCCCGCGGGCGTCGTGATGGAGCTCGTGTTGAGGCCGTCGATCGGCTACCCGTTCACGCTCTCGCTCACGCTCGAGTATTCGCTATCGGCGCTCGGGCTGACCGTCCGCACCACGGCACGCAACGTGGGCGAGGGGCGCGCCCCCTTCGCGGCGGGGTACCACCCCTATCTCGAGGTCGGCACGGGTGTGGTCGATGCCGCCCTGCTCGCGATCCCTGCGCGCACCTACATCGAGACGGACGACCGGCTGATCCCGACCCGGCGCTTGCCGGTGGAGGGCACGCCGCTCGACTTCCGCGAGCCGCGGATGGTCGGCGCCAGCCAGCTCGACACCTGCTTCACGGACCTCGACCGCGACCCCGACGGCTTTGCGCGCGCCCGACTTTCGGCGCCTGGACGCGAGACCGCGATCGCGGTCGACGCGGCCTACGGCTACATCCAGGTCGCGACCGGCGACATGCTTCCACCGCATGCCGCCCGCCGCGGAATGGCGATCGAGCCGATGACAGGACCACCGAATGCCTTTCGCAGCGGCGAGGGGTTGATCGTGCTGGCGGCGGGCGAGTCCTTCGAAGGCAGCTGGCGTATCGAGCCGAGCGTGTGACCGCGACCCCTACCTATCCCAGAATCGTTCCAGCTCTGAACCGTTCAGCTCTCGAACGACTTTCGGCAGGACCCGTGTGCAAGGCAAGGTCTACTCTCGCCGCGTGGGAGCCGCGGCTCGATGAGCGCTCAGCCCGGCTCGCGCGCTGACCTGCTGGCGCTGCTCGAGGCCGTCGAGCAGGGCGAGCTCGACCCGGTCCTCGCGCTCGAGCGCCTCGCCCACCTGCCCTACCGCGACCTCGGCTTCGCGCGCGTGGACACGCACCGCGAGCTGCGCCAGGGGGCGCCCGAAGCCGTGCTTGCCGAGGGCAAGACGCCTGAAGAGATCGAGCGGATCGTGGTGGCGCTGATCGAAGGCGGCGCCGGGAGCGTTCTCGTCACGCGCGCCGACGCCGAGGCGCGCGCGGCGGTGAAGCGGGTCGCGCCCGAGGCAGAGGAGCACGCGCGCGCGCGGCTCGCCTG
>JACCXP010000046.1 GCA_013696905.1 Thermoleophilaceae bacterium | reverse complement strand
CGCGACAGCTATCAGGTAGCCGCCTTCCTGCAGGACGCCGGCTACCGGGTGATCCCGATCAATCCGCAGGCCGACGAGGCACTCGGCGAGCGCTGCTACCCGAGCCTCGGTGACGTTCCCGCCGACGCCGGTGTAGAGGTCGTCAACATCTTTCGCCGCTCGGAGGACGCCGGCCGTCACGTCGACGAGGCGATCGCGATCGGGGCCAAGGCGGTGTGGATGCAACGCGGCGTGATCGACGAGGCGGCGGGGCAGAGAGCGCGAGACGCGGGGCTCGAAGTCGTCATGGATCGGTCCGCGAGGACCGAGCTGAAGCATCGGCGCGCCGACGCCGGCTGAGGCGGTCGCTCGCCCGCGGCTTGTCGGTGCTCGCCCCTCCGCTACGCGGGGCCCGTCAGGGCGGAGCAGAGCGCATAGGGTGCCCGCCCGATGGGCACGGCGCGTGAGATCGTCACGACCGACTACCACACCGCCGGCGAGCCGTTCCGGATCGTCTTGGACGGGCTGGCGGAGATACCCGGCGTCAGCGTCCGCGACCGGCGCGAGTACGCGCGCGGCAGCGGCGAGGTGGACTTCGTGCGGGAGCTGCTGTGCAACGAGCCGCGCGGCCACGCCGACATGTACGGCGGCTTCCTGGCTCCGCCCGACGACGACGGCGCGGACCTCGGCGTGCTGTTCTGGCACAAGGACGGCTACTCGACGGCGTGCGGCCACGGCACGATCGCGCTCGGCGCGTGGGCGGTCGAGTCCGGCCGCGTCGACGCCGCCCCGGAAGGGGTGACCGAGGTGACGATCGACGTGCCGTCGGGACGGGTCGTCGCCGCGGTGTCGGTCCGGCGCGGCCGCGTCGAGTCGGTCGCCTTCCGCAACGTGCCGGCCTACGTCGTCGCCGAGTCGGTCCCGGTCGAGACCGACCGCGCGGCGCGCGTGGACGTGTCCTACGGCGGAGCCATCTACGCATCGGTCGCCGCCCGCGACCTCGGGCTGTCGGTCACCGCCGATCACTACTCCGAGCTGATCGCCGCCGGCCGCGCGGTCAAGCGCGCGCTCGACGGCAGTGATCTCGCGCGCCACCCCACCGACGACCGGCTGTCGGGCATCTACGGCACGATCTTCTACGACGACCTGGGCGACGCCGCTGATGGACCACACCAGCGCAACGTCGCCGTCTTCGCCGACGGCGAGGTTGACCGTTCGCCGTGCGGGTCGGGCACCTCGGCGCGCGCGGCGCTGCTGGCGGCGGCGGGCCGCCTCGACGGCGACCGCGTCCTCACGCACCAGTCGATCGTCGGGACCGAGTTCCACGCGCGTGTGACCGGTCGAGTGCGAGCGGAGGGGCGCGACGCCGTCGTAACCGAAGTGGTCGGCCAGGCGTTCCGCACCGGCGAGCACCGCTTCGTGCTCGACCCACGCGACCCGCTCGGCACGGGCTTCGTGCTCAGGTGAGCGCGGCCCCACCGTGGGTCGACCCGGGGCTACTGCCGATGGGGGCCGCCGTCGACGCGCTCGAGCGCGCGCTGCTCGACGGCCTCGACCCGGAGGCCGACCACCCGCGCGGGCGCGTCGAGCTGGGCAGCGCGGGCCACCTCCTGACGATGCCCTCGCGGTACGGAGGCTTCGCCGGCGTGAAGCTCTCGACGGTCGCGCCCGGCAACCCCGCCCGCGGGCTGCCGCGAATCCAGGGCGTCTATGCGCTGTGGGACGCGGAGACGCTGGCGCCCGTCGCTCTGCTCGACGCCGCGGCGATCACCTCCTTGCGCACGCCCGCGCTGTCGGCGCTTGCGGCCCGCCATCTGAGCCGGGGCCGGGCGCGAACGCTCGTCGTCTTCGGCACAGGCCCACAGGCGGCCGGACACGTCGATGCGCTCCGGGTGGTCCTGCCCGAGCTCGAGCGGGTCCACGTCGTCGCGCGCGACCGCGGCCGCGCCGAGCGGTTCGCGGCGGACTGCGGGGCGACGGTCGCAGGTGACCCTTCTGTGGTGGGTGAGGCCGATATCGTCTGCTGCTGCACCTCCGCCTCCGAGCCGCTGTTCGACGGTGACCTGGTGGCCGCCGGCGCGACGGTGATCGCGATCGGCTCGCACGAGGCCGGCGCGCGCGAGCTGGACGAGCGCCTCATGGGTCGCGCGGCGGTCGTGGTCGAGTCGCGCGCGAGCGCTCTGCGCGAGGCCGGCGACGTCCTCCTGGCGGTCGAGGCGGGTGCGCTCGATCCAGACGGGATGGTCACGATCGACGAGCTCGTGCGGGGCGCAGCGGCGCATGCTATCGCCAGCGATCACCCGCGCGTGTTCAAGAGCGTCGGCATGTCGTGGGAGGACCTGGTGGTCGCGAGCGCTGCGTGGGAGCGTCACCCTGGCCGGTCCTGAGCGGCTCGCTTGTCGTCTTTGGCGAAGACACCCCGGACGAAGCCGTGTCGTGGTCGGCGCGGGGTTGGGGTGTGCAGATCCGCCGGGCGGCTTCGACGAGCGCAGCGCGGTGCGCAGCGAGACGTTCGGCTGAGCACGGGTCGCTGCCGTCGGCGGCGAGGAGGTCGGCGGGGCTGAGGAGCCAGCTGCCGGCCAGCCTTGAATCAGCACGAGCACGCTGGGATCCCGACCGACTCGAGGTTCATCGCGCGCATCTTCGCATCGTGATGCTAAGATGCCGATATGGCAAAGGTCCGGACCACGCTCACGATCGACGACGAGGTGCTCAGGGCCGTCAAGGTCCGCGCCGCGCTGGCCGGCCGAGGCGACAGCGAGGTGATCGAGGAGGCGCTGCGGCGCGACCTCGGGCTCGATTTGCTGGAGCGCATGTGGCAGCGCGCGGCACTCTCCGCCGAGCAGGCCGACGAGCTGGCCGTGGAGGCCCAGCACGCCACGCGCCGTCGTCGGCGCTGAGGTGTGCGCGCAGTCATCGACCCGAACGTGCTCATATCAGGTCTCCTTTCGCCTACCGGCAGCCCTGCGCAGGTGCTGCGCGCCTGGCAGGAAGGCCGTGTCGAGGTGCTCGTCTCGCCCCTGCTTCTCGACGAGCTCACGCGCGCGCTCGCCTACCCGAAGCTGCGCGAACGAATCCCGGCAGACGAGGCCGCGGAGGCGGTGCGCTGGCTTGCAGAGGGCGCGACCCAGGTCGACGACCCTCCCGACGAGCCACCAGTGCGCTCGGAGGACCCCGGCGACGACTATCTGATCGCGCTCGCCGCCGAGCAGCGGGCCGCCCTCGTGTCGGGCGACCGGCACCTGCTCGCGCTGTCCGAGCACATCCCCGTGTACTCCCCGCGCGCGTTCCTCGACGAGCTGTCGTGACGCTCGGGGACTCGCATCCACTCGCGCGGCCGGGAGGTACATTCTGCGGGTGCGCAGGGAGGTCATCGAGACAGGGCCACATCCGCTGCTGCGGCCGGACGTCTTGCGCTACGCCGTGAACCATTTGACGTAGCCAGCGGTGTCGTAGGCGGCGGCGCGGTGACCGGTCTTGATGAGACCGACGTCGACCATGCGATCGCTGCAGTGGAGGCACCTGGCCGATCTCGAAGCCGGCGCGCCATCGCGGTTGAGCAGCTCTCCGCCCTGAAGAGAGGGACGCGCCAGCCCTCGCATCACCTCGCCAGGCCCCGGTGAGAGAGACGAATCGGCCATACGAACTCGACAGATCGGCCACACGAGGCTAAAATATCGGCCGCACCATGCCCTCGCATTCACTGCGCAGCCTCGCCCGCCATCTCGATGTCCCCGAGCGTACCCTGCGACGGGTCGCGGCCGAGGGGCTCATCCACGGGCGCCGCATCAGCACGCGCCGTTTTGAGACTTCGCTGCGCGAGGAGACCTACCTGCGCCGGCACTGGTCGCTGCTCAGCGAGTTGCGCGACGCGCTGCGCACGGAGCCGAACGTGCGCCTCGCCGTCCTGTTCGGCTCGCAAGCTGTCGGGCGCGGCACCGACCGCTCGGACGTCGACCTGCTCGTCGCGCTCCGCGAGCCCTCCGCGGAACGCGTGGCGCAGATCTCCGGACGGCTGGAGCGGCGTCTCGGCCGCGCTGTGCAGCTCGTACGCCTCCAGGATGCCGAGCGCACCCCATCGTTGATGGCTGACGCTCTCCGAGAGGGGCGGGTGCTCGTCGATCGCGGCGACCGGTGGGCGGTCCTGAAGGCGCGTGAAGCGGCCTGGCGCCGGCGCGCGGCCGCCACGGAGCTTCCGCTCGAGCAGGCCATGCCCGACCTCGATCTGCCATAGATGAGCGCGCCGCCTGTTCCGCCCGCCCCGCTCGAGGCGCACGATTCCGCGCGCGCCCGTTCGCTGAAGGCCAAGATCCGCGACCGCGTCGCCGACGTGCGCCGTCACCTGATCGCCCTGCGCACCGCGATGGCCGAGTTCGGCGAGGACTTCGACCTCGAAGCCTTCCGCGTCGCCTACGCCTCCGAGGATCCGATCGCACTCAACCAAGTGAAGGCCGTCGAGCGCGGCGTCGACTAGCTCTACAACTACATCGCCGAGCTCGCCGCTTTCGGCTTGGAGCTCGCGGAAGTCCGAGCTCGCGACGCCGATCTGAACGCCCGCCGCGATCTACAGGATCTACTGCGGATCGGCGTTGTCGGCGCAGAGCGTGCGCGGCGTCTCGAGCGCCCGCGAGAGCTGCGGCGGCTGCTCGTGCACGAATACGCCACCGCTTACCCCCGAGCAGGTCCACGAAGCCGCAGTCATCGTCGCCGCCGAGTTCGTGCCCTTCTACGACGCCTACCGCTGTGAGGGGCATGCTCTGAACCGATCCGCTGGCAGCCGGGTCGAAGCCGCTATGCCCGAGCCCGAGAAGCCTGAGCCCATGACATCGACGGCGGCGGTCCGCACGCCCTCCAATCGCGTGATCCAG
>JACCXP010000029.1 GCA_013696905.1 Thermoleophilaceae bacterium | reverse complement strand
TGGTGAACCAGTCGCAGCAGCCGATCCTGCGCGCCGGCGCCTTGCTGGGCGCCGGCGGGCTCGCGCTACATCAGCTTCGCTTACGGTGAACGCGTGGCGCTTCGAGCCTGCCTGATCGCGCTCGCGGCGCTCGTCCCGCTCGGCTGTGGCGGCGAGCGAGATCAGGGCGAGCGGGCAGCCCGCTCCCCGCTCGAGCCCCAGCTCGCGAGCGCGGCGCGCGTCGCTCCAGGCGACTTCCCCGCCGTCGGCGGCCGAACCCTTCAGCAGATCGCCGACACGGCCAAGGCGGGGCCTCAGGTCGGCCTCGCCACTCTGTCTTCGTGCCCGGCACCAACCGGATCGCGTTTGGGCTGATCGACCCCAAGGGCTCGTTCCTGGACGGAAAGACCGCGGTCTACCTCGCCCCCACGCCAAGGGACCGGGCGCGCGGTCCCTTCCCGGCCCCAGCCGACTCCCTGCTCGTGCGCCCGCCGTACCGCAGCCGCGGGGCGGCCGAGGAGGACGCCGAGATCGCGGCGATCTACTCGACGCAAGTGCGTCTCCCTCGGGCGGGGCGCTACGCCGCGCTGATGCTGACGCAGACGGCCCAAGGAGCGCTCGGCGCTCCGACTCAGATCACCGTCGCGAAGCGGACCCCGGTGCCCGCCCGCGGCGAGCCTGCCCCTCGTGTCGCGACCGACACGCTCGCCTCGGCTGGTGGAAGCATCAAGGCGATCGACACGCGCGACCCGCCCGACGACATGCACGACCTCGACCTGCGCGATGTCGTCGGCCGGCGCCCGGTCGCGCTGCTATTCGCGACGCCCGCGCTGTGCGAGAGCCGCGTCTGCGGACCGGTCACCGACATCGCCCAGCAGCTGAAGGCCGACTACCGCGACCGGGTGGCCTTCATCCACCAGGAGGTTTATCGAGACAACGACCCGCGTAAGGGCCTGCGCCCCCCGCTCGAGGCATTCGGTCTGCGCAGCGAGCCGTGGCTGTTCACGATCGACCGGGACGGTCGCGTGGCCGCCCGTCTCGAAGGGTCGTTCGGGCTCGGCGCGTTCCGCCGTGCCCTCGACGCCGCTCTGCGCTGACGGGCGGCCTGCGCGCCCGTTCGCGCTAGCCGCTGACGCCTGGCTGCCGACGGGCTCTCTAGATCGCGCCGAGTACGAACGCCTGGTGGAGGCTAGCCAAGCTGGAGGAGGTCTCGCGAGCGCTCGTGGTCGACCTGGAGCGTCGTGTGGTCGATCTCGAAGCGGTCGTGGACGAGGCGCGCGAGCTCGAGGCGCCGTGTGTGACAGTCCTCCTCGCGTCCCACGACCACATGCGCAGCGAGGGCGGGGAAGCCGGAGGTCACTTCCCACGGGTGCACGTCGTGGACCTCGACCACCCCGGGATGGCTCGCCATCGCCGTGCCGACCCGCTCGGCGTCGAGCCCCTGCGGTGATCCCTCGAGCAGCACGAGGCCCGAGTCGCGTACGAGGCCCCAGCCGCCGCGGAACATCAGCAGCACGACCGTCAGCGCGGCCAAGCCATCCGCCTCGCCAAACCCTGTGGTGAGGATGATGGCGCCCGCGGCGGCCGCGGCCAGAGACGAGTAGAGGTCGTAGAGGTTGTGCAGGAAGGCGCCCTCGACATTGAGGCTCTGCCGGTTGGCCTTTGACAGCGCAAGGGCTGCTGCGCCATTCGCTACGGCACCGCCGAGGCCGATCGCGAGCACGAGCCGGCCATCGATCACCCCGGGATCGATGATCCGCCGGATGGCCTCGAAGGCGATGACGGCGCCGAGCACGAGCAGAGCGAGCCCGTTCACCTGCGCGCTGAGGATCTCGGCTCGCCCGAGGCCGAACGTGCAGCGACCCGAGGGCCGCCGCATGGCCAGCCGCGCCGCGACGAGCGCGAGTGCGATCGCCGCCGCGTCAGGTTACCCTCGGGGCGGGCACCGAGCCCGCCGGGAAGTCGCCGGTGTCGGCCCCGCCGACGAGCTTGTCGCCGCGCCCCGAGGCCACCGTGAGCACAAGTCCCGAGAGCGCTCCCACGGCCACGACGCCCTCCCACGCCGTAGGCCACGATGCGCTTGCGTCGAGCGGACGCCCTGGCCGCGCGCTCGCGCTCGAGGCGCTCCCGCCTCGCGTTGCTCTCGGCGGCTCACGGTAGTTGCTCGTCGCCTCGCGTCGAGCTCAGGTCACAGGAAGTGGCGAGATGTTCCGGTCGGCCGCCTCCGGCGGCCAGCCCCCGGCACGGGGCCGGCGCGGCGCACGCTTCGAACCGGCGGTTTGGAGGAGCGTCACGTCCTACAGTATGTAGAAGGCTTCTCGCTCCGCCAACTTTGAGTCTTCCGGCGCGCGCAGCTGGACGTCACCGTAACGTTGCTCAACATGATTCCAGCTGCAGCCGTGCGCGCTCCGGCCGCGGCGCTCGTGTTCGCGCTCGTGCTGCTGAGCGGCTGTGGCTCGGGCGCGCCGGCTCCCGACACGAGCCCGACCCCCTCTCCTGGCCCGACGGCGCAGACGGCCCTGCTCGGTGGCGGACAGGGCGCATTCGAGCGGCGCCTCGGCGAGCTGCGCGGGCGCCCGGTCGTCGTCAATCAATGGGCCTCGTGGTGTCGGCCCTGCCGGGTCGAGTTCCCCTTCTTCCAGCGCCTCGCGCGCCGCTACCAGGGGAGGGTGGCTTTCCTCGGGATCAACTCCCTCGACAGCCGCGACAACGCCGCCGAGTTCCTCAGGAGCTTTCAGACGCCCTTTCCGCATTTCTTAGACCCGGACGGCTCGGTCGCGCGTCTGATCGGTGGCGGGCGAGCCTTTCCGACCACCGCCTTCTACACCTCCGACGGGCGGCTGAACTTCACCCGCCTTGGGAGCTACGCCACTGAGGCGAAGCTGGTGGCGGACATCGAGAGGTACGCGCTCTGACTAAACCGGCGCACGCGGCCGAGGCGCTCGTGATCGGCGCCGGCCCCGCCGGCTTGGCTGCGGCGGCCATGTTGCAGCGCCGGGGAGTGGAGGTCGTCGTGCTCGAGCGCACCGCCCACGTCGGGGCGAGCTGGCGGGCGCGCTACGACGCACTGCGGCTGAACTCGGTGCGGTGGATCTCGAGCCTCCCGGGGCTGGCCCTCGACCGCGAGGTCGGACGCTTCGTGCGCCGTGACGACTTCGTCGCCTACCTCGAGGCCTACGCCGCGGGACACCGGATCGACGTGCGCCACGGCGTCTCGGTCGATCGCCTCGACCCGGCTCCCGCCGGCTGGCGGGTGAGGACCTCCGAGGGCGAGTGGCGTGCCGGCGCCGTGGTCGTCGCCACGGGCTACGACCACACTCCCGTCATCCCGTCGTGGCCGGGCCGGGCCTCGTTCGAGGGCGAGTTTATGCATGCCGCCTCCTACCGCAACCCCGAGCCCTACGCAGCGCGCGATGTGCTCGTGGTGGGCGCGGGCAGCACCGGCGCAGAGGTTGCGCTCGACCTCGCGCTCGGAGGCGCCCGTCGCGTGCTGCTGTCGGTCCGCACCCCGCCCAACCTCTTCCCGCGCCAGTGGCTCGGTGTGCCGCTGCAGGCCTTCAGCCTGCTCAAGCGCGGGCACGCCGACCCCGACGGCCCCTCGACGCGCGCAGTCGATGCGCTCGGCGGCCTCGCCCAGCGCCTGATTCACGGTGCCCGTGCCACCCACCTGCTGGGACGTGCGCCACTCGGAATCGCCTCGGCGGCGGCTAAGTGCGGGCGCACGCCCGTGTTCGTCGACGGCCTGCTCGAGGCGATCACGACTGGCGCGATCGAGGTCGTCGGGGCCGTCGAGTCGCTGGCGGGCCCGGACGTGGTCCTGGCCGGAGGGCGCCGCGTCCGGCCGGGCGCAGTCATCGCAGCGACCGGCTATCGCCACGGACTCGAAAGTCTCGTGGGCCACCTCGGCGTGCTCGACGAGCGGGGCTCGCCGCGCGCCCAAAGGGGCGCCGAGGCGGCGCCGGGCCTCGCCTTCATCGGCTACCGCCTGCCCCATCTCGGGCACATGCCCGCCGACGCGCGGCGGATCGGTCGCCGCGTGGCCCACGGCCTCGCGGCCAGGGGCCCCGAGGCGCTCCCAATTTCGCGCAATCAGCCGTAGGCGTCGCACTGGCGGAGCCGAGGCAGGAGGTCGAGCGCAGAGCCCCCGTGAACCACCCCGGCGCCGACCACAGCTCGAAGTGGAGCTGGCAGCCGGTGCCCCCCACTCTGTCCGATCTCGCCGAGCCTGGGCGGTCACCACGCGCTGAGCGGTCTCGACGACGGGCACCTTTGCCAGGTGCATGTAGACGTAGTCGAAGTCGGTCCCCTCGCCGTCGATAGTTCTCGCCACTCGGCGAGGTGCTCTCGATCCACGGCGGCGCCTCCGCGGACGTCCGGCGCACGGTTGCGAAGCCACGGGCGATTTCGGTCGGGCGCGGCCACGATCCGGGTCGTCCAGGTAAGCGGGCCCTAACGTTGCGAGCCTTCGTTGCGCCGCATTCAGACCGTGATGAACCGCCCGGTCGAGCGGGGCCTGCTCGTGCGCGAGCTGCGCGGACAGGCCCTTGTCTATCGCCCCACCTGAGGTGCACATCCGCGCGTCCGGGAGGTCCCGGGGGTTTCCCAGTTGGCTGCGCGCGCCCTGGTCGACGCCGACTAAGACTGCCACCCGGGCTGCGCCGCGCGCCGGAGCTCCCGGCTCTCGCCCATGCGCAGCGGATC
>JACCXP010000020.1 GCA_013696905.1 Thermoleophilaceae bacterium | reverse complement strand
GCCGAGCGCCGGCTCGTGGCGGAGCGGGTCGAGCGGCGGGCACGACGGGCGGGCGCGGGCGACTCGGTCGCCGGCGACTCGGTCGTCTCGCCGCCCGCGTCCCCGGCCAGCAGGCCGATCAGCTCTTCGCGCCGCAGCCGCCGAAAGCCCTCGATGCCGAGCTCCGAGGCGATCGCGTGGAGGTCGGCGAGCGGGCTCTGCTCGAGCTCTGTGCGCTCCAGCACCGCCACGGCGATCAGGGCTTGAAGACCGAAGGCGTCAAGGAGCGGGCGATCATAGACGGCCGACCGTACGGAGCACGAGATCCATGGTCCGTGCAAGCGCCGCGTCGATGGAGTAGTTGTCGATCGTGGCGACGCCCCGGGCGCCGGCACGCGCGGCGAGGTGGCGCTGGAGCTTGCGGATCTCCTCGAAGCGCGACAGGTAACGCTCCGCCGGGCGCTCGCCGCCGCGCAGGGCGAAGTGGCCTCGGTGGAGCTGCTCGTCGTCGACGACGAGCAGGGCCTGGACCAGCACACAGCGCTCGGCGAGGCCATCGGGCAGTCCGTCCGGCAGCAGGTGAACCCCTTCTACGACCATCGCCGTCCCCTCGGTGCAGGCCCGATCGACGATCGCCGCAACGCCGTGGCCGATGCTCTCCGCCTGGCGTTCGTAGCCGACCAGGTCGCGGTCGCCGTGGGAGACTTCGTCGTCGACCGCGCCCGCGGCGTCGAAGGCCGAGTAGTGGACCGCCGGCATCAGCTCGCGCGCGAAGAAGGAGCGCAGCACGTGGCGGATCACGTCGGTCGCGATCACGCGCGTGATCCCGAGCCTGTGGGCGAGCATCGTCGCGAGCGTCGACTTGCCGACGCCGGTCGTGCCCGACAGCATCACGATCAGAGGCCTGTCGAGGCTGTCGAGGCGCTGCCAGGCGCCGAACCGCTCCACCGCTCGCTCGCCCTCCTCCGCCAGCAGCACCTGCTCGGCGAGCGCGCGCAGCTCCCGCACGCCGATCACCCTCTGCTCGCGCTGCTCGAGCCGGAGCCCGACCGTCCGCGCCAGCTCGTACGCGCGCTCGGGCGAGAGCCCCGAGGCGGACAGGGACTGTGACATCAGGTAGCGCGAGTAGGGCACGCCCGGCTCGCGCCGGCGCCCGACCACGATCGTCTCAGGCTTGCTCGTAGAGGCGGAGGAGCTCACTGTCGAGGTCCGAGTCGAGGCCGACCGGCCGGTTGCGCAGGAAGACTACGCGCGCCCCGGCGGCGCGCGCGTGAATCGCGACGGTGTCGATCGCAGCCGCCTTGAGCTCAGTCAGGTACACGTCGCAGCGCTCGGCGCGCGCGCGGGCAAGGTCTGACAAGAGTGCGCCGCGGCGCGAGAGATTGACGGAGGCGACGATCGCAGCGAGGCCCGCCGGCGGTGGCCCGCCGGTCGAGAACACGGCGACGCGCGAGCCCGCGGGCACCGGCGCGGCCGGCTCGGGCGAGAGCGCGAAGCGCACCACGCGCGGTGCGAGCTCGGCGACCTCAGCGACGAACGAGCGATCGCCAGGCACGAGCGCCAGGTCGGCGCGCAGCAGGCGGTAGGGCCCGAGCTCGCCGAGCGCCCCGGCGCGGTCTCCGACGACGCACACGGTGCGATCGACCTCGACCGGCGGGATGCACGCGCCGGAGCCGTCGAACACGATCGCCGCCGGCTCGAGCGAGCAGGCGAGCGCCGCCCCCGCCGCCACGTTCGAGAGCGCCGGCTGACCGGCGAGGCCGCCGCCGACGCGCCTGCAGCCGATCGCCGGGACGCCCGCCAGCACGGCTGCTTCCAGGTGGTCCGAGGCGGCGTGGAAGCCCGCCGCCGCGATCTCGAGCAGCCGCTCCAGCGACGTGCCCGGCTCGGCCAAGGTCGGCTCGGCCGGGCCACCCCGCCCCATCGAGACGATCACCGGTGCAAGCCCCGCCCCGCGCAGCAGACCCGCCCAGTGCCCGGCGACGGCTGTCTTCCCTGTGCGCTTGCCCGTGCCGATCACCGCGAGCTTCGGCCCCGCGTAGCAGAGGCGCTCGTAGCGCGGCGACGCCAGCCACATCCCCGGCGCCTCGTACGCGAGGCCGAGATGCAGCGCGAGCGCGGCCAGCCGAAGGCGCGCTCGCGCCGGGAGGACAGGCTCGTCGGCCAGGTCGACGACGGCGCGGGCGTCGGTTCCGTCCGCGACGAGTCGGCGCAGCGCCGCGGCGGGCGCCAGGCCGAGCGCTAGCGCCCGCCCATAGTGCGCCTCTGGGTCCGCCAGCACCTCGGTGCCCACCTTCTCCTCGCCGCCACAGAAGATCGCCGCAGCCACGCCGCGCTCGGCGTCGAGCGCGTCGAGCGCCTGGCGAACCGCCGCGGGGTGGTGCTCGCCGTCGACGAGCGCGATCACGGGCCCCTCCTGCATTGGAGGATTGTCCCGCAGGAGCCGGGACGCGTGGCCCTCGCGCATTGCGATAGCGCGGCGCCGCGAAAGGCGCTGTGACGCATCTGTCCGAGGCGGAGGCGCACATCTAAGGTAGCCCGCCGCAAGCCCCCACGCGGCGGCGTTCTGACACCCCTTTGCAGACGACCTTGCCGATCGACGGAGCTACATCCACGCAGATCCGCGCCGAGGGCTTCCCCGATCTCGGCGACGAGTTGATGTACCCGCGGATGTCCGCGAAGAAGCTCGAGCGGCTGGCGGAGATGGGCACGCGCCGTTCGCGGGGACGTTCTTGGGCGACATCGCCACCTTCACCGGCGAGCCGGCCATAGCCGAGTGCGTCGCCGAAAGCTGACCGACGTGATCGCCTTCGACCGCTCGGCGCTGCGGGCGATGCTCGCGTCGTGGCCTGAGCTCGCCGAGCTCGTCCCTGCGCACGATGATGGCGCGCAGGGAGTGGCCCGAGGGGCACGGGTACGGCGTGTAGCGGCTCATCGCCCCGCGCGGGTCGCGTCGCGCCTTCGAGGTGCGCGATCTGCTCGAGCGGAACCTGATCCCGGTGCGGTGGTACGACGTCGACACAGACGACGAGAGCGCGGCGATGCTCGACTGGCTGCAGATCCCCCGCGAGGAGACGCCGATCCTCGTGCGCAACACCTCTGTGCTGCGCAACCCCTCGGCCGCCCAGGTCGCTCGGCAACTCGGCCTGCGCGCGGGGATCGATGGGGAGCGGTTCGACCTGGTCGTGCTCGGCGGTGGCCCCGCGGGGCTCGCGGCCGCCGTGTACGGCGGGTCCGAGGGGCTGCGGACACTGGTGGCCGAGGCGTGGGCGCCTGGCGGCCAGGCCGGCACCAGCACGCGGATCGAGAACTACCTCGGCTTTCCCACCGGGGTCTCCGGCACCGAGCTGACGCACCTGCTCGAGACGGTTTGGCCTGGCGTCTTCGCCGCGGGCGACGTCCGCGCCGGCGCGACCAAGCGCGTTGCCGGCGCCGTCGGCGACGGCGCCCTGGCCGTGCGCTTCGCCCACCAGGTGCTGCAGGCCTAACGGCGTTGGGGGCGACTTGGGTGGCGGGGCCCGACTACCTCTCGCCTGAGGCCCCTGGCGACATCAGTTCCTGGAGCCGGTCGAGGCTCTCTTTCCAGCCTTGCTCGTGAAGCGCACGCCGTCCCTCGGCGGCAAAGGCGCGTTGAGTGAAGACCAGCTCGGTCGACTCGCCCAGATCCCCGAGTGACAGCGTGACCACCGTCTCTTGATCGTCCGGATCGGGATCCTCCCATCGAAACGTGTAGGCGAGGGGGGCAGGAGGATCGACTTCGCGAAACTCTCCCGACAGATAGAACACATCGCCATCCGGGGGCTGCATCGCGATCCGATAGCTGCCCCCGACGACAAGGTCGACCTCAACCCTCGGAGCGGTGAACCCCCGGGGACCCCACCACTTCGCCAGCTCGTCCGGTTGGGTACAGGCCTTGAACAGGAGCGAACGAG
>JACCXP010000424.1 GCA_013696905.1 Thermoleophilaceae bacterium | reverse complement strand
CCCAACCTGCCCTTCCTCCCCCCGCGCCGGCGACCCCCGGCAGCGCCGAGACGAGCAGCTTCGCGCCGGGCAGGGGCCTTGCCGCGCTCGCCGCCGTCGCGCTCCCGCTCGGGGCGTGGTGGCTCTGGCGGCGCACGCGCCGCGGCCTCAGAGCGTGAAGCTGAGCGTCAGGCGTGCGCCGTCTTCGTCGTGCGCGTAGACGGCAGTTCCGCGCAGGCCGCGCAGCTCGCCCGTGCCCGAACCGGGGACGACGTGCCCGAACGCGCGCTGCTCGGTCTCGTCGCCGACGCCGCCGTGTTGGAGCACGAACGTCCCGCTGTGACCGTTCAGCGCGCCCTCGACGCGCTCGGAGGCGACGTAGCCGCTGCCCGCGTCGCCCTGCGCGGTCAGGAGCTCGGTCACGCTCGTGCCCTCGATCGCGCCTGAGAAGCGCTTGTGGATCCTGGCGCGCGTCAGCTTCGGTCCTTCGGCCGGCTCCTCGTACGTGGCGCCGTCCCAGCCGGTGATCTCGAACGGCGCGGTGATCGTGGTCTCCGCTCCCTCTGCCATCGCGGCGACACTACCCGTCGATCGCGAGCGCTCGGCTAGCTTGAAACCGATGCAGCTCGAGCAAGCGATCCGCACGCGCAGGACTCACAAGGCGTTCGGTCGCGACCCGGTCGATCGCGCCACGCTCGACGAGCTGCTCGAGCTAGCCCGCTGGGCGCCCAACCACGACCTCACCAACCCTTGGCGCTTCCGCGTCGTCGGCCCCGGGGCGCTCGCGCGCCTGAAGCGCGCCGCGGGCCCGGAGGCCGCGACCAAGCTCGACCGGGCGCCCACGCTCGTGGTGGCCTCGGTGGTGATCGCCGGCGACCCGGTGCAGGACCAGGAGGACCTGCTCGCGGCCGCGTGCGCGACCTACATCGTCCTCCTTGGGGCGCACGCGCGCGGACTCGCCGGCTACTGGCGAACGCCCGAGGTGCTTCGCCGCGACGACGGCCGCGAGGCCGTCAGCGTCCCCGCCGGCGAGCGCGTGCTCGGCCTGATCCACCTCGGCCACGCGCGCCAGCAGCGCGAGGCGCCCGAGCGGGCGCCGACGAGCGAGTACGTCACGTACCTGCCGTAGGCCTCAGCGCTCCCGCAGCAGCAGCATGCCGTAGGCGGCGATGCTCGTCGCGTCGGTGACTACGCCCGTGCGCGCCATGCGCTCGAACTCGTCGACGCGCACCCGCCTCGCGGTGAGGCCCTGCTCCTCGTGGTCGAGGCTCGGCTCACCCGGCTCGAGCCCGGTGGCGAGGAACACGTACATGCCCTGGGTCGAGTAGCCGATCGCCTGCGCGAGGCGGCCGAGCGGCTCGACCGATGCCGCGCGCAGTCCCGTCTCCTCCTCGAGCTCGCCGCGCGCGACAGCCGCGGGGTCGGCGTGGGGTTCGTGCTCCCACGCTCCTTGCGGAAGCTCCAGCGAGCGCTCGCCCACCGGATGGCGGTACTGCTCGACGAGCCACAGGTGATCGTCCTCGAGCGCGATCACGACCACGAAGTCGATCTTCTCGACCACGCTGTAGATGCCGGCGCTCCCATCCGGGTACTCGATCGCGTCCTCGCGCAGCCGCAGCCAGCGATTCTCGTAGACGACGCGTGTGCCGGTAGTGCGGATCGTCGTAACGTATCTCCGTTGTGCGCCCGCTCACGATCGCCCAGATCTCAGACCTCCACTGCGGCTCGCCGCACTTCGAGGCGACGTTGCTCGAGCGCTCGATCTACGAGATCAACGAGCTCGCCCCCGACCTCGTGGTCGTCTCGGGCGACCTCACCGACTTCGGCCTGCGCAAGGAGTACGAGACGGCGCGCGGCTTCCTCGACACGATCGAGTGCCGGCGCATGACCGTGGTCCCCGGCAACCACGACTCGCGCAACGTCGGCTACGTGCACTTCGAGGAGCTCTTCGGCGACCGCCGCTCGTGCCTGCACCTCGACGGCGTCTCGATCGTCGCGATCGACTCGACCGAGCCAGACCTCGACTCGGGCACCGTTGGGCGCGGGCTCTACGAGTGGATCGAGGAGCGCTTCGCCGAGCGCGAGTCCTACCTGCGCCTGTTCGTGCTCCACCACCACCTGTTGCCGATCCCGGGCACGGGGCGCGAGCGCAACATCGTCCACGACGCGGGCGACACGCTCGAGCGCCTGCAACGCGCCGGCGTCCAGCTCGTGCTGTCCGGCCACAAGCACGTGCCCTACGCCTGGCGGCTCGAGAACCTGTTCGTCGTCAACGCGGGCACGGTCTCGAGCCTGCGCCTGCGCGGCAAGACGAAGCCTTGCTACAACGTCATCGAGACGAGCTCCGAGCGCTGCACCGTCTACCGCAAGTACCCTTTCGAGGAGCGCCAGGCGATCATCGCGTTCGATCCGCGCACCTTCGACTTCGAGAAGGATCCGGGGCTGCTGGGTGAGACCGCGACGGGTTGAGATTTTCTTCCCGCCGCGCTTGCATTAAGCAGGTTCCTTTGCTAACCTGCTAGCAGCAGGACGGTAAGAGAAACCCGAGCATTAGGAGCATCACATGGCGCAGACCGCCGAGCAGACCAAGAACACCGCCCAGAAGAACGTCGACGTGGCCGCGGACGCCGCCCGTCGCAACGCCGAGCTCACCGCCGAGGTCGCCCAGCGCTTCGCGCCGGTCGTGGTCGACACGTACGAGAAGACCCTCAAGAGCTACGCCGACTTCCATGAGCGCATGGGCCGGATCCCGAACGTCGAGGCCGTATCGACGGTCACGAGCGCCCAGGCCGGCCTGGTCCGTGACTTCGCCGACATCACCGCTTCGGCGAACCGCGAGCTCCTCAAGTAGGACGCTTCGCACAGGCCCCCAAGGACGGGGGCCGCAAGACTCAAAGCGCGGCCGCCACATGGCGCCCGCGCTTTTTGGTGCGCCGGTTCGGCTCCTCGCTCGTAGGATCGTCAA
>JACCXP010000399.1 GCA_013696905.1 Thermoleophilaceae bacterium | reverse complement strand
GCATTCTAACTGCCACCGGTGAAAGAGCGGTAGATGCTCAGGAGCGCGAACTTCTGTGGCCCCGTGAGGCCGGGGTCGGCTTGGATCGCCGCCTCAGTACCGCCTCCGCCGTCGTCCACGCCCCCCTCGAGCAGCCCCGCCTGCGTGAGCAGCAGGTCGAGGCGGACGCCGAGCGCCGCGGCGATCGCGTGCAGGACACGGACCGAGGGCTCGTGGAGCCCGCGCTCGATCTGGCTGAGATAGGCGTTCGAGACCTCCGTGCGCTCGGCGAGGTCGCGCAGCGAGAGGTTCGCCAGCGCGCGCTGGCTGCGGATGAACGCGCCGAGCGCCTCGAGCTGGGCCTTCCAGGCATCCTCGCTCACGGCCCGCCGGCCGCCGCCCAGCCCACCCAGCGCTCGACGTCGACCGCGATCACGGGCCCGGCCGGCGCGTCGCGGCGGTACCGCTCGTAGCGCTCGAGCAGCAGCTCGAGCGCCCGCTCACGCTCGGGCTCGTCGGCGCGCAGCTCGCGCCCCGCTCCATCGGCGCGCACCCACCACAGCCGCTCCCAATCGTCGTCCTCGTAGTGGTCGACCAGCATCGAGCAGCGCGAGTTCATCGTCAGGTTCTTGAGCCGGCGCAGGCTCATGGTCGTCTTCGGCTTCTGGTCGACCGCCGTGTAGAGCGTGTCGCCGTCGAGCGCGAAGCAGATCGCCACGAGGTGGGGCTGGCCGGAGAAGTCCGCCGTCGCAAGCCGCGCCACCCGCGCCGCAGCGAAGCGGCCGCGGGCCTCGGCCCTGTCCACTAGTTGCCTGCGGCGGTCACGAGCGGGGCGAGCCGATCGACGCGCTGCGTGACCTCGTCTGCCGCCTCTGACGGGAGGCGGAAGAGGCAGCGCGTAACCCCCGCGGCGGCGTAGCGCTCGACCGCCTCGCGCTCGGGCTCGGCGCCGAACAGCGTCACGCCGATCTGCTCACGACCGGCCTCGCGGGCGCGGCGCTGAAGCTCGGCGATCCGACCGGCGAGGTCGTCCTGGCGGTTGGGAAACCACTCGTCGCCGTAGGCGAGCACGCGGTCGAGCACCTTCGCTCCGGTGCCGCCGACGAGCACCGGCGGGTGGGGGCGCTGCACGGGCTTCGGCCACGACCAGATCCGGTCGAAGGAGACGTGCTCGCCGTGGTAGGAGGGCTCGTCCTCGGTCCAGATCGCCTTCATCGCCTCCACCCGCTCGCGCATGAGCCCGAAGCGCCGCGAGGGATCGGTGCCGTGGTTTGCCATCTCCTCGAGGTTCCAGCCGGCGCCGACCCCGAACAGGAAGCGCCCGCCGGAGACGTGGTCTACGCTCGCGACCGACTTGGCGGTAGTGATCGGATCACGCTCGACGACGAGGCAGACCCCGGTCCCTACGCGCAGCCGCTCGGTCGCAGCCGCCGCCGCGGTGACTGCTACGAAGGGATCGATCGTGTGCCAGTACTCGCGCGGGAGCTCGTCGCCGCTGGGCCACGGGCTCTCGCGGCTGGCCGGGATGTGGGTGTGCTCGGGGAAGAAGAGCGACTCGAAGCCGCGCTCCTCGGCCACGCGCGCGAGGGCGTCCGGCGCGATCGCGTAGTCGGTCGGGAACATGACGAGGCCGAAGTGCACGGGTGCCCTTTCTACCGCATAGCCTGCGCGCCGATGGGCGGCTTGACCTAAGAGCGCTTGGCCCAGCCGGTCGCGCCGACGAGCGTGCCGTAGAGCACGTGGTCGGCGGCGAGCGCGGCCGACTCGGCGAGGTCCGGGCGCTGCGCGTGCGGAAGGCCCATCAGTGGCGCCAGGCCGAGCTCGAACCCCAGCCACGAGAGCACGCCGTAGATTGGGCCGGCAGGGGTCCAGGCGCGCAGCGGGCGCGGCAGCAGCCCGAAGGCGGCGCCGCCCGCGGCGCCGTAGGTCCAATGCGCGAGTTGGACCGCCACGCGACGGTGGCGCTCCGGCACGCGCGCAATCATGCCGCCCGTCTGCTGTTGCATGACGGCGTCGGGAGGCGTCTGCTTGACGAGCCCGAGGCCCATCGTGACCTCGCGCATGCCGCTCATGGCCATCGCCGCAACGACCCCACGCGCGGCTGCCCGTGCTACCGGCAGGGCGACGCCGTCTCGCTCGAGCAGCCGACCTCGTGCCAGCGCCCGCACGCCGGAGCGCCGGCCGGGGAGGCGACGGGCGAGCGACGCGCGCCGGCCCGTGGCTCTCAACGTGGCGCGCATGCCCCGCATCCTAAGCCTCTCGCGTCCCGCCTGCACGGGGTCGGGCACGCGCACGCTCTACGATCGCCCCGTGACGTCGGCGCGACGGGTCCATGGCTGAGCGCCTCGTCGTAGTCGGGGGCGACGCCGCGGGCATGAGCGCCGCGTCGGTCGCCCGCCGCCGCGATCCAGACCTCGAGATCGTCGCATTCGAGCGCGGCCCCTACACCTCGTACTCGGCCTGTGGGATCCCCTACTACGTCAGCGGCCTGTTCGACGACTCGGACCGCCTGATCTCCCGCAGTCCGGACGAGTTCCGCGACAGCGGGATCGACGTCTACACGCGCTGCGAGGTGACCGGAATCGATCTCGCAGCGCGCACGCTTGAGGTCTGGGACACAGACCGGCGCCGTAGCCGAGTCGAGGGCTTCGACAAGCTCGTCTACGCCACCGGCGCCGAGGCCGTGACGGGCGACTTCCCGGGCGCCGAGCTGACCGAGCCGGTGCGCACGATCGACGCGGCCGAGCGCTTTCGAAGCGCCCTCGAGCGCGAGCACGCGCACACCGCCGTGATCATCGGCGCCGGCTACATCGGCATCGAGATGGCCGAGGCGCTCGTGCAGCGTGGCCTCGACGTGACGATCGTCGAGGCGCGTGACCAGGTGATGGCGACGATCGACCCCGACGTCGCCGCCCACGTGCAGGACGCCGCCGAGTCGCTCGGGATCCGGGTGATGCTCTCGACGACCGTCGACGCGGTGCTGCACGACGATCAAGACCGCCCCTGCGCCGTGCACACCTCGGGTGGCGAGCTGCAAGCCGATCACGTCGTGATCTCGGTCGGCGTCAAGCCGGTCACGGCGGTCGCCGCGGCGGCCGGCCTCGAGCTCGGCGAGCGCGGCGCGCTCAAGGTCGACGATCACCAGCGCTGCCCCGGCTTCGAAGGCGTCTGGGCGGCGGGCGACTGCGTCGAGAGCTGGCACCGGATCCTCGAGCGGCCGCTGAACGTGCAGCTCGGGACGCACGCCAACAAGCAGGGGCGCATCGCCGGCACCAACGCGACCGGCGGCGACCTCGCCTTCCCGGGCGTGATCGGGACCGCGGTCTCGAAGCTCTGCCGCTACGAGGTCGCGCGTACCGGGATGTCCGAGAAGGAGGCCGAGTGGGTGGGTCGCGAGGTGGTGGTGGCGACCGTCAAGGACAGGACGCGCGCCGGCTACTACCCGGGCTCCGGCCCGATCTGGGTCAAGCTCACGGCCGAGCGCTCGAGCGGGCGCCTGCTCGGCGGCCAGATCGTGGGCGTCGAGGGCGCCGCCAAGCGCATCGACGTGCTCGCGACGGCCATATGGGCGGGCATGACCGTCGACGAGCTCGAGCTGCTCGACCTCTCCTACGCCCCTCCGTTCTCGGGCGTCTACGACCCGGTGCTCACGGCCGCTCGCCGCACGGCGAAGGCGGTCAAGCAGGCGGCCAAGGCAGCCGCCTGAGAGCGGCTCTCGGGGCTCACGCCCCGGGGTCGGTCTCCGTCGTCTGCTCGAACTCCTCGTCGCCCGCGGCGGGCATGTCGAGCGCCTCGCGCACGATCCGGCTCTGCTCGGTGGTGTGGGCCGCCGGGTAGCCCTCGCCCGGACTCGCGCGGAAAGTGCGCCCCTCGTACTCGTAGCGCACGCCTGACGGCACGACGGACGCGATCCGCGGCTCCATGATCGCGCGCGCGCCCATGTTGCGCGGCTCCTCCTGGACCCAGACGACCGTCTCGAGCGCCGGGTAGCTCTCCATCACCCGCACGAGCTCGGCCTCGGCGAACGGGTAGAGCAGCTCGACACGCGCCACGGCGACGTCCTTGGCCTGCTCGCGTGCCTCGTGGGTCGCGATGTCGTAGTAGACCTTGCCGGTGCATAGGACGAGTCGCTTGACCTGCTCGCGATCCCCGGGCAGAGTCGGATCGTCGAGCACGGCGTGGAATTCGCCGTCGGCGAGCTCGCCCACCTGGGAGGTGGCGGCGGGGTGGCGCAGCAGGCTCTTGGGCGTCATCACGATCAGCGGGCGGCGCTTGTCGAGCAGCCCCTGGCGGCGCAGCAGGTGGAAGTACTGCGCCGGCGTCGTGCAGTTGGCGACGCGGATGTTTCCCTCCGCCGCCAGCTGCAGGAAGCGCTCGACGCGGCCGCTCGAGTGCTCGGGGCCCGATCCCTCGTAGCCGTGGGGCAGCAGCAGCGTGAGCCGCGAGGTCTGCCCCCACTTGGCGAGGCCGGAGACCAGGAACTGGTCGACGATCACCTGACCGCCGTTGACGAAGTCGCCGAACTGAGCCTCCCACAGCACCAGCGCCTCGGGCGCCTGGACGCTGTAGCCGTACTCGAAGCCGAGGCAGGCGACCTCCGACAGCGGCGAGTTGTGCAGCTCGAAGGGCGCCTCGGCGCTCGCGAGCGACTTGATCGGCGTATGGCACTCGCCGGTCCTCGCGTCGTGCAGCACGAGATGGCGGTGCGAGAACGTGCCGCGCTCTGAGTCCTGCCCGGTCAGGCGCACGGGCACGCCCTCTGAGAGCAGCGACGCCCATGCGAGCGCCTCCGCCTGCGCCCAGTCGATGCTCCGCTCCTCGCCGAGCGCCTCGCGCCGGCGCTCTAGCTGCGGGCGCAGCTTGCGGTGCACCTCGAAGCCCTCGGGCACGCGCAGAAGCTGCTCGTTGAGCGAGCGCAGCGTGTCGAGCGGGACGGCTGTGCGCGGCTCGGCGCTCGCGCTGCGGTCGATCTCGCGCGACTCGCGTTCCTGGCGCTTGGCCATCGAGGCCTTGAGCTCCTCGTGGGCCTCGGCGATGCGCGCGTAGGCGCGCGCGGCGAGCTCGTCTGCCTCGTCGCGGTTGACGACGCCCTCCGCGATCAGCTTCTCGGCGTAGAGCTCGCGCACGGGCGGGTGGCGCTTGATCGCCTCGTACATCTTCGGCTGCGTGTAGGCCGGCTCGTCGGTCTCGTTGTGGCCGAAGCGGCGGTAGCCGATCAGGTCGATCAGCGCATCGCGCCCGAAGCGCTCCCGGAACGCGATCGCGAGCCGGACGGCCGCCACGCAGCCCTCGACGTCGTCGGCGTTGACGTGGATGATCGGCACGTCGAAGCCCTTGGCGAGGTCCGAGGCATAGCGGGTCGAGCGGGCGTCGCGGGGGTCGGTCGTGAAGCCGAGCTGGTTGTTGGTGATGACGTGGAGGGTGCCGCCGACCTCGTAGCCGTCGAGCGCTTGCAGGTTGAGCGTCTCCGCGACGACGCCCTGCCCCGGGAAGGCGGCGTCGCCGTGGATCTGCACGGGCAGCACGACCGTCGGATCGTGGTGCAGCTCGCGGCCGTTGCGGCTCGTCTGGTCCGCGCGCGCACGACCGGAGATCACCGGGTCGATCACCTCGAGGTGGCTCGGGTTGGCCGACAGGATCACGTTGACGCTCTTGCCTTCGTCGGTCGAGTACGTGCCCGCGGCGCCATGGTGGTACTTGACGTCGCCGGTGCCCCCGGTCGGAAGCGCGGCGCCCGCCTCGAGGTTCTTCTCGGCCTCGAACTCGACGAGGATGCGCTCGTAGGGGTGGCCGACGACGTGGGCCAGCACGTTCAGGCGGCCACGATGGGCCATGCCGATGACGGTCTGGCGCGCTCCGCCGAGCGAGGCCAGCTCGATCGCCTCGTCGAGCACGGGCACGAGCGTGTCGAGCCCCTCGATCGAGAACTGCTTGCGACCGAGGAAGGTCTTGTGCAGGTAGGACTCGAGCGCCTCGACGCGCGAGAGGCGGTCGAGCAGCCGCCGCTTCTGCTGCGCCGGAGGCGGCTTGCGGTACGCGCCCGACTCGATCGCCTGGCGCAGCCAGACGCGCTTCTCGTGGCTTGCGATGTGCTCGATCTCGTACGCCATCGTGCCGCAGTAGGTCTCGCGCAGGCGCGGCAGCACGTCGGCGAAGTTCTCGCCCTTGACGGCGACGCGCAGGATCGAGGCGGGGATCGCCTTCATCAGGCTCGGGGTCAGCGAGACGGTCGCGGGATCGAGTGCCGGGTCGCCCGGGGGCACGTGCCCGAGCGGGTCGAGCCGCGCGGCGAGGTGGCCGTGCATGCGATGGGCCTTGACCACGGAGGTGGCGGCCTGCACGGCTTGAAGGAGCTCCTCGTAGGGGTGGGCGGTGGCGTCGGCCGGGAGCCGCTCGCGCACGCGCGGCTCGACGTCGGCGGGTACCGGATCGGCGGCGGCCGCGGGCGCCGGCGCGGAGA
>JACCXP010000390.1 GCA_013696905.1 Thermoleophilaceae bacterium | reverse complement strand
CCCGCAGTGGTTGACGCGCTGGAGCGCGCCGGACTCTTCGGCGAGGTCTCCGAGAACCTCGAGCACGCCGCCCTTCGGCTCTCCGGCGGCCAGCAGCAGCGCCTGTGCACCGCGCGCTCGCAGTGCGTCCCGAGGTGCTGCTGCTCGACGAGCCGTGCTCCGCGCTCGATCCGCGCTCGACCGCGCGCATCGAGGATCTCTTGGTGAAGCTGCGCGACGACGTGGCCATCGTCATCGTCACGCACAACCTTCAGCAGGCGTACCGCATCGCCGATCACGTCGCCTTCATGTACCTCGGGGAGCTGGTGGAGTACGCGCCGACCGATCAGGTCTTCGGCGCCCCGCGCCACGAGCGCACGAAGGACTACGTCAGCGGAGGCTTCGGATGAGCGGTTGGGCGGCCGCGGGGCTTGTGGGGCTTGGCGCTCTCGTCTTGTTGACCGGCTGCGAGTCCAATAAGGCAAAGAGCGCACGGCTCGCGAAGCAGGGCGAGCAGGCCTTCACCCAGAAGGGCGTAGTCGTCACACGTCAGAACCCCGATGTCGAGGTCGTATCCACCCAAGCACTCCAGGACGGGAACGGCGCGGCCGCGGTAGTCGCGCTTCGAAATCGCTCTCGACGTGCGCTGGCGAACCTGCCCGTGTCGATCGATGTGCGAGACAGGGGGGGCAAGAGCGTCTTCAAGAACGACGATCCCGGTCTCGAGCCCTCGCTCGTGACAGCGTCGTTGCTGGCGCCAGGCGAGCAGCCGTTGTGGGTCAACGACCAGGTCTCTCCTGCCGGAAAGGTCCGATCGGTGGACGCGAAGGTCGGCACAAGCGACGCCAAGCCGCCGGCTCGGCGTCCTCGCATCGACCTGTCGACCCCGCGTCTCGAAGAGGATTCCGTCAGCGGGGTGCTGATCGAGTCTCATGCCATGAACCGCTCGCGAATCCTGCAGCGCGACCTCATCATCCACGCCTTCGCTCGGCAGGGTGGAAGGATCGTCGCCGCAGGGCGGGCTCAGATCGAGCGCTTGAGGCCCGCCCGCCGCGCTCGCTTCGAGGTCTTCTTCATCCGGCGACCCGAGAGGCGCACAGATCACGTTGTCAGCTCCACCAACGACCTTCAAGTGAGGCTGAGCTGACCATGGCCACTCAGGAGACACTCCACACGCCGACGCTCGGTGAGCCGGGCGAGGCATGCGCCAGCTGCGGATCTCCGCTGGCCGAAGACCAGCGCTACTGCCTGAACTGCGGGCACCGACGCGGCCCCGCGCGCGTGCCGTTCCCGGAGCTGGCCCGCGAGCGGCGGGCGCTGCGAGTCATGGAGGAGACGGGGCCTGGCGACCCGTCACCACTCGTGCCCCAGCCGCTTGTGCTCGTAGCAGCCGCGTCCGCGGTGCTGATGGTGCTGCTGCTCGGTGTCGGGGTGCTACTCGGGGTGCTGTTGGGCGGTGACGAGCGGCCCGTGGCAACGGCACCCCCGCAGGTCATTACGGTGAGCGGCGCCGGGGCTCCCGCCGCACCCGACGACGAAGCCGCGAGCAGCGGTGAGTCGACGGGCGGCGGCAGCGCTGAGCGAGCGAGCTTCAAGGAGGACTGGCCGAAGGGCAGGAAGGGCTACACAGTGAGCCTTCGGGAGCTGCCGAAGGCAGAGACTGAGCCAGCGGCGGTGTCCAAGGCGAAGTCGGCGGCCGAGGAGAAGGGGGCCAAGGGCGTTGGCGCCCTTGACACCGACAACTACGCGAGCCTCGACGCCGGCTCCTACCTGATCTACTCGGGGGTCTACGAGGACAAGAAGGCCGCCCGAGAGGCGTTGGCCGGGCTGAAGAAGGACTTCCCCAAAGCCAGCGTGGCGCGGATAGACGAGAACGCCAAGGAGAGGGGCGACGAGAAGGCGTTTTCGGGGAAGAAGGAGGCGGCCACCGTCGACAGGAAGCAGCTGAAGGAGCTCCAGGATCTCTCGTCCGAGGAATACTCCAAGCGCTCGGCCAAGGTTCCCAACCAGACCAAGATCCCCGGCAAGGCTCCCAAGAAGCAGAAGGAGAGGACCAACTTCGAGGACACCATCAAATGAGCGCTTCGCGCCGAGGTACGACCGCCCTTCAGCGGGTGCTACCGCCAACCCGACGGTTCACCGGTCGCGGCGCCTCTCCTGACGTGGTGAGCGAGCCACCGTCACGCGCCGACGCGATGAACACCAGCCAGCTGCGCGAGCGGCGCAACAGGTTGGCCGAGGAGTTCGCCGAGCTTCAGTGGGACCTCGGCGGGATGGCCTACGAGATGGCGATTCGCGACCACTTTCGGCTCGACGTGATCGTGCGCGCGGCGGCGCGCGTCCAAGAAGCCGACGCCGAGCTCGCCGAGGTGGAGCGTCTGCTGCGGCTCGAGGACGCCGCCGCCGCGGGCACGTGCCCGAATTGCGGGTCGCTGCACTCGCGCGGCGCCGTCTTCTGCTGGCAGTGCGGCGAGGGGCTGATGGAGGTTCGCCCGGCTGCCGTATCGGTCCCGCCGAGTGAGGGGTAGGCCGGTTGGCTCGAGCGCTCTTCGTCTGCCTCCACAACGCCGGACGCTCCCAGATGGCCGCGGCGCTCTTCGAGCGCGCCACGGAAGGCCGTCACGAAGCGGACTCCGCCGGGACGCAGCCGGCGGAGCGCGTGCACCCCGAGGTGGTCGAGGTGATGGCAGAGCTCGGCTTCGACCTCGCGAGCGCGCGCCCAAGCAGGCTTAGCCCAGCACAGGGCGGTCTCGCCGACGTGGTCGTGACGATGGGCTGCGGTGACGCCTGCCCAGTGCTGCCCGGAAAGCGCTACGTGGACTGGGAGCTGACCGACCCGCGCGGCCTGCCGCTCGATGAAGTGCGGGCGATCCGCGATGAAATCGCGCGCCGCGTCGCGGAGCTGGCGCGCGACCTTGACCAGGAGGCCGTGGGTGCTCCACCGGCCCAGGCATCGGCGTGAAGCGTCAGGTCGCTATGGAGCGCCGCGGCTCGCGAGCACCTCGGCCTGGAAGCCCTTCACCAGAGCTTGGTGCCGGACCGCGTACGAGCTGGTAGGCAAGCGCCCCGAGCACAGCGCCGATGACCGGGCCGGCGAGGTAGACCCACCAGTCCTGCCACTGACCGGATGCGAGCGCCGGGCCGAAGGACCGCGCCGGGTTCATCGAAGCGCCGGTCACGGCTCCGCCAAGAAGTGCGTCGAGCGCCACGGTGCCGCCGATGGCGATTGCCGCCCCGGCGCCGACGGCGCGCGTGTCTGTCGCGACGGACATGATCACGAACATCAGGATCGCCGTGAGGACCACCTCGTACGCGAGCGCCGGCGCGAGCCCGACGGTCGGCACGGTGGCGCCGAGATCGGCGGGCCGCTCGGGCCAGGCGGCCAGCAGCAACAGGCCGGCCAGGGAGGCTCCCGCCAGCTGCGCCGCGACGTAGGCGACTACGTCGCGTGACGGAAACTGGCGGGTAAACGCAAAGGCCAACGTGACCGCCGGGTTGATATGGGCGCCCGAGAGATGCCCTGTCGCGTAGACCATCGCCATGATCACCAGTCCAAAGGTGAGCGCTACGCCAACCGCGCCGAGGCCACCGTCGGAGCGTGTGTCGGCCACGACCGCCCCGCAGCCGGCGAACACGAGTGCGAAGGCGGCCAGCGCCTCGGCGAGGGCGCGGCGCCAAAGCGCCAGCGACTTGTCCACTAGGGCATGAGGGCGGTGTCGCGCTCGCCTTGCAGGACCTCACGGACACGACGGTGAGCGAGCGCCATCACGAACGACCGCACCGGAGCGTCCTGGTAGTCGAGCAGTACCGCGTCCGCGGCCGCGCGTATCTCCTCGTCAGAACGGGTAGCCCCGAACTCCCGCACCAGGTCGGGCAGAAGCTTCTCCAGACGGAGCTGGTGCCCGGTTCGGTCGACCCGAATCAGGTCAGCTCGCTGCTCGATCAAGTCTCTGACCCGCGCCTCGATCGCGTCCCGGATCATGCGGACGTCCTCGATTGGACGGTCGGCGGGATCGGGAATGTCCCAGTCCTCTACGGTGGTCGGTACGTAGGGACATGTGCCCCCGCAGGCGAGCGTCACCCCCCAGTCGGCGTGGAGCTGCATCTCGATGGTGAGCTTCTTCGGGCGCCGGTCTCCGAGGTCGATGCCTATCTCTCTCATCGCCTCAAGGACTGGTGGCCAGACGTGTCGTGCCGGCTGCTGGCCGGCTGACTCGGCGCGCAGATCCGGCGGCGCGTGGCGTCCAAACAGGGCCTCGGCCATCTGCGAGCGCCCGGCATTGTGTGTGCAGACGAACAGGACGGTCTTCATCGCTCTCCTCTCATGCGGCGGCGACGAGCTTGTCGGCGTACTCGCTGGGAAGCCCGGCGGCGGCCAGCTCGCGGGCGACCGCCTCGGCGTCGTAGGGAACTCGCTCGATCGAGACTTGGACCGCGCCGGCCTCGTCGTGCTCGAGCAGCGCGAACGCCGCCCGCGGGTCGCCGTCCTTCGGCTT
>JACCXP010000018.1 GCA_013696905.1 Thermoleophilaceae bacterium | reverse complement strand
CCCCCCCCCCCCCCCCCCCCCCACCACTCCTCCGCGCCGGGAGCGATCGTCCGCGTGGGCGGCGCCGTCGCTTCTGCTTTGGCCGGAAGGAGTAGCGAGCATGCGGCTCGCGCACGCGACTGCTCCCGGCGCGAAGGAGTGGTGCGTCCGCGCTCCGGGGACCGCGGACGCACCGTAGCTCGCGTTGCTCAGGGGCGTAGTCCGGCGCTCGCGGGCATCATCGGTGCCATGCGGGCGTGGACGGCGTTGATGATCTCCGCGCTGTCGATCCCTTGTAGGTAAACGCTGGTGACGCGCAGGTTCGCGTGACCGAGCTGGCGCTGGATCACGTTCAGCGGCACCCCTTCCATGGCCATTTCGACCGCGTGGGCGTGACGCAGCTGGTGCGGCGCGAAGCGGCGCCTCACCCCTGCCTCGACGGCGAGCCGGCGCAGTTGAAGCCGCACCGCGGGGTGCCGTCCATGGCCTGCCGCGGGTCGGCCCGTCGATGACGCAGAACAGCGACCCGACCGGGAGCGCCACAGGCCGGTCAAGCCAGGGCCTCAGTTGGTCCCAGCCCCAGTCGTCCATCCCGACCTCGCGGCGCCGGCCGCCCTTGCCCTCGCGCACCAGGAGCGCCCCGCGGCCTGGCTCCAGGTCACTTTCGCGCAGATCGAGCGCCTCGCTGATTCGAAGGCCAGCCCGCCAGAGCACCACGATCAGCCCCCGCATCCGATCGCCGTGCAGGCCCCTACCGGCTTGGCGCATCACGGCGACGATCTCCTCGACCCGTGGCGGGTCCGCCGGGTAGCTCATCCCCTTGTTCCCCGGCGCGCGGCCGAGGTGGAACTCCGTGGTCGTCGCTGGCGAGCGCCGCCGCCCCGCCACGTCGAAACTGCACAGAACAGACATCGGTCCTCCCTAGTAGAACAGCCGAACCAGGCTGCTCTACCACCCCATCGGCGGCCGCGAGAAGCAGTCGCGCCTAATCCGCCGGCCACCAGCACGAAGCCGGCGACCGCTCCGCGCCGCAAACGATCATCGTGCGGCCGGCGCCGCCGTTCTCGCCTCTCGTCCCGAGCGAGCGTGTGGGTCAAGCCGCGAGAAACGTCGCCAATGCGGCTGTCACGCGAGCCGGATCGTCTTCCATACAGAAGTGACCGGCGTTTGGCACCTGCACGAGATCGGCGTGCGGCATGAGCGCTACGAGCTCCGCGCTGATCGAGGGGTCCAGCCACCTGTCCTGCTGACCCCAGATCACGCGCGCGGGCGTCGTCATGGTCGACAACAGCGGCTCGAACTCGGCAGTGTCACGCTCGTCAAGCTTGGCGATGTTGCGCAGATACAGCGCTTGGCCTTCCGCGCCCGCCCACTGGCTGAACAGGGCCTCGAAGGTCGCGCGCTCCAGCTCTTGGTAGGTCGCGCTTCGGAGGTGCTTCGCGATCTCCTGTTCCAGGCGATCGTCCGGCAGCGGTCCGTATCGGTCGAGGCTGGCCTGCATCTCTCGCGTCCGGGCCGTGATCCACGGCCGCAGCGCCACAGCGTCGATCAGCGCGAGCCTGCTCATCGCCACCTCGCCGAGGAGGTGCGTTCGCAGGACGACCGCGCCGCCGATGTCGTGGCCAGCGACAGCCGGCTCCACCACTCCCCACTGGTCGATGAGCTCGGCCAGAACCTCTGCGTGCGCGCGGATGCTTACGTCCTGTTCGATGTGGCGCTCGGACTCGCCGAACCCGAGAAGGTCGAAGAGAAAGACCCTGTGACGCTCAGCGAGAACCGGCGCGATACGCCGCCAGATGTAGGACCGACTCGGTGTCCCGTGCACGAGCACGACGGGCGGGCCGTTACCCAAGCAGTCGAAGGCGATCTCACCCCGACTGGTCCGGGTTCGGCGACGCAACTTCCACTGCATCGCCGCGGAGCCTATCCGCCAGCCGCTCGCGCTCGCTTTTTGAAAGCAGCGATGCCGGTCGGGTCGCCTGCGCGAAAAGCAGAAGGGGCACCCCCCACCTCGCGAGTGATCGCTTCCGGCGCCTTTCAATAGCCAGGCTCACCTGCTCCTTCGACGGAAAGCAGTAGCCGCGCCGGCCGCCGATGGCGCTCCCCCTCTCGCGTGACTGCGGAACTCGCCGAGCGCACGGCCTCGCTTCCGCTCTTGTGCAGGCAGAGCAGCGGCCCTCGAGACTTCTGCTCCCGGGTAAAGCAGCAGCCGCACCCCCCATGTCACAACCGTCGTCGAGAAGCGGAAGTCTCGGTCGCCGCTGTCCTCGTCCTGCCGGGCGGGCCGCGCCAGACGGCGGCTGTCGCAACGCACGGATGCGGAAGCCCGCCGGACGAATGGGGGACTTCGTTGACGCCGCGCGGGCGCGGTCGTAGGTTAGGTGGTAGGGCTTGGTTCTCGGGAACGGAGTGTGGTGATGAGCGAAGGACAGACCGCGGCAGTCGAGCCTGCGACGCAGGTGACGCCCGACGCGATCATGCAACTTGGACTCGCGTTTTGGGGCTCCAAGACGCTGCTAAGTGCCGTCGAGGTCGGGGTCTTCTCGGAGCTGGCGGACGCGGGCGCGCTCGATGGCGAGGTGCTGCGCAAGCGCTTGAGCCTGCACCCGCGGAGCGCGTCGGACTTCTTCGACGCGCTGGTGGCGCTGGGCATGCTCGAGCGCGATGAGGGCCGCTACGCCAACACCCCGGCAACTGAGTTGTTTCTCGACCGGGGCAAGCCCTCCTACGTCGGTGGGATGCTCGAGATGGCGAATGCTCGTCTCTATGGGTTCTGGGGGTCGCTGACGGAGGGTCTCCGGACGGGAGCGCCGCAAAACGAGGCGAAGGGCGGCGAGGACTTCTTCGAGGCGCTCTACGCCGATCCGGCGCGGCTCGCGCAGTTCGCACGCGCGATGAGCGCGGTCAGCGGCGGCGCAGCGCAGGCGATCGCCGCCAAGTTCCCCTGGCAAGATCACAGCACCGTGATCGACATCGGGTGCGCCGAAGGCGCCGTGCCGGTTCAAATCGCCCTGGCGCACGAGCACATCACCGGCGGCGGTTTCGACCTGCCCCCGATCGAGCCGATCTTCGACGCTCATGTCGCCGGGGTCGGGCTCGGCGAGCGGCTGAGCTTCACCGCCGGCGACTTCTTCGCCGACCCACTGCCCAATGCGGATGTGCTCGTGATGGGGCACATCCTGCACGACTGGGACCTCGACGAGAAGCGGGTTTTGCTGCAAAAGGCCCATGACGCACTGCCAGACGGCGGCGCGCTGATCGTCTACGAGGCGATCATCGACAACGAGCGGCGTAGCAACGCGTTCGGCCTCCTGATGAGCCTCAACATGTTGATCGAGACGCCGGGGGGCTTCGACTACACGGGCGCCGACTGCCGCGCCTGGATGCAACAGACGGGCTTTCGCGAATGCTACGTCGAGCACCTGGTTGGGCCCGATTCGATGGTCGTCGGGATCAAGTAGACGATCTGGGTCCGCCCCGGCGCCGCCGCTTCTGCTTCGCGCGGTGGCTGTTGCACAAACGTGCTGGATCGCGTGCCGGCGCGGTGGGGAGTCGCGGCCGTCGTGGTCGCGATCGGGCGGCTGATCGCCGCGAGCCCTCAGGCCCCGGCAGCCGCGATCTCGTAGCGGTGGAGCTTGA
>JACCXP010000317.1 GCA_013696905.1 Thermoleophilaceae bacterium | reverse complement strand
CTAGAGCGGGATCTCCCAGAGCGGGAACCAGCGCTCGAGCTCAGGCTCGATCGGAAGCTCTGAGGCGACCTGCGCCTTGAGGCGCAGCTCGCGCTCGGTGCCGCGCTGCTTGTCGCCGACCGGGACGAACGGGTAGTACGCGCCGCGCTTGAAGTTGTAGATGAAGTAGACGGGCTGCCCGGCCTCCTCGAAGGCGAAAACGCACGCCAGCAGGCGATCGCCGTAGCCGCCGCCCTGGAGCTCCGCCGAGACCAGGTTGAGGGCTGTCACGAGGTCCTCGAAGTCCGAATCGCGGAGCACGAGCCACCGGTATCCGAACTCGTCGTCGGCGCTGTCGACGGTGGTCCCGGTGTCGGCCGCCGCGCTGCGCAGCAGCTCGACGGTGTCGGCCACGATCGTCTTGAAGTCGCCCGTCGAGAGCGGCTGGAAGACGATCCCCGCCGCGTTGCGGTGCTTGAGCCCGATCTCGGCCTCGAGCGCGACCTGCGCCGTCACCATCGCGAACAGCCGGTCGGGCGCCGGCGCCTTCAGCTTCTTGCCGCCGCCGAGGAGGGCGTCGAGGAAGCCCACCCGGCAGCCCTAGACGGCGGTGCCCTGAAGCTGAGCCTCGAGCCGCTGCAGGCGCTCGATCCGGGCCTCCATCGGCGGGTGCGTAGAGAAGATCGTCGCGGCCGTCTTCTTGACGCTCGCGGGGACTATGAAGAAGGCGTTCATCTGGCCCGCCGCGCGCAGGTCCTGCGTCGGCACGCGCTGCATCTGACCCGAGATCTTCATCAGCGCCGAGGCGAGCGCGCTCGGGCGTCCGGTCACGAGCGCCGCGCCGCGGTCGGCGCCGAACTCTCGATAGCGCGAGAGCGCCATCATCAGCACGAAGGAGATCGCGTAGACCAGCACCGACACGAGCAGGACCACGATGAAGCCCGGGCCAGAGTCCTCGTCGTCGCCACCGCCGCCGAACATGCCGAAGAAGAAGGCGTTCTGGGTGATCATCGCCGCGACGGACGCGAAGAACGAGGCGATCGTCATCACGAGCACGTCGCGGTTCTTGACGTGAGCGAGCTCGTGGGCCATCACGCCCTCGAGCTCATGCGGCTCGAGCGTACGCATGATCCCGGTGGTCGCACAGACCGTGGCGTTCTTCGGCGAGCGGCCGACGGCGAAGGCGTTCGGCATCTCGGAGTCCGCGACCGCGATCTTAGGCTTCGGCAGGTCGGCCTGGATGCACAGGCGGTCGATCATGGCGTGCAGCCCCGGGGCCTCCTGGGGGGTGACCTCGCGCGCGCCCATCGCGCGCAGCGCCAGCTTGTCCGAGAAGAAGAGCTGGGCCAGCACCATGCCGCCGACGATCAGCAGCATCAGCCCGGTGCCGATGCCCGCGGAGACGAGCACGGCCACGAACACCACGTACAGCAGTCCGAGCAGGAACATCGTCAACAGCATGCGGGCCTGAAGCCCTGGGTCGCGTCCGAATGAAGTCCGTTGTCTCATGCGACTCATTCTAGATACGCTCCGCCGGAACGGCGCCGATCCTTAGTTCGTGTTAACCTGCCGCGCGCCGGATCGCTGAATTGCCCTGCACAGCGGGGCAAACGGGGGGACCACCGCAATACACGGGGCGAATCGTCGTCTGAGAACGGCGTAGCGCGACGCGCGAGCCCGACAGCTAACCCCGTAGGCACCGCGGGACGGGTGAGATGAGACGAAGAGCTTTTTGGCTACCGGTGCTACTGGCCGTCACGGCGTACCTCGTGCTGCCGCTGCCCGGCCTCTCCGCGCCGCTCTCGAAGCGGATCGAGACCGCCCAGAAGAAGGTCAGGGCGAAGAAGTACAGGGAGTCGGTGCACTCGGACGCGATCGCGGGCTACAACGCGCGCGTCAACCGGCTGCAGGGTGAGATCCGCGGCCTCGCGCGGCGGCAGTCCTCGATCCAGGCTCGGCTCGACTCCAAGCGCGCCGAGCTCGCCAGGCTGCGCGAGCGCCTCGAGCGGGCGCGCGAGCGCCTGGCGCGCCTGCGCCTCGAGCTCGCAAGGTCCGAGCGGGCGCTCGCCGCCCGGCTCGTCGAGCTGTACAAGGCGGACGAGCCCGACGCGCTGACTGTCGTGCTCGAGGCCGACGGCTTCGCCGACCTGCTCGAGCGGACCGAGTTCCTCGAGCTCGTCTCGAAGCAGGACCAGCGGATCGTGCGGCGCGTGCGTGAGCTGAAGGCCGAAGCGACCCGCCTGGCGCGCGAGCTCGCGTCGCTCGAGCAGCGGACCGAGGCGGCGGCGACGGCGATCCAGGCACGCCGCGACGAGCTGCGCGCGGCGAAGGACCGCTCCGAGCGTGCCCGCGGCGAGCTCCAGGAGACCCGCGACGGACGCAAGGTCGCGCTCGCACGCGTGCGCCAGTCACGCGTGCGGCTCGAGGGGGACCTGAAGGAGTTCGAGGCGGAGCAGGCGCGCGTGCAGGCGGCGCTGCGGGCTGCGCAGGCCTCGCAGGACGGCGGTCAGGGCTCGAGCGGCTCGGGTGGCGGGAGCGGCGGACAGGCGCCCGCGGCGGGCCCGATCAAGCGCGGCTCGGGCCAGCTGATCTGGCCGGTGTCGGGGCCGGTCGTGTCGCCGTTCGGCCCGCGCTGGGGACGCCTGCACGCGGGCATCGACATCGCCTTGCCGGCCGGCACGCCGATCCGCGCCGCCGATTCCGGGCGCGTGGCCCTTGCCGGTGTGATGGGCGGCTATGGCAACTACACCTGCATCCAGCACGGCGGCAGCCTGTCGACGTGCTACGCGCACCAGTCCTCGATCGGCGTGTCGCAGGGCGCCTCGGTCTCGCAGGGTCAGGTGATCGGCTCGGTCGGCTGCACGGGGCACTGCTTCGGCGATCACCTTCACTTCGAGACGCGCGTCGGCGGGACGCCGGTGAACCCGTTCGGCTACCTGTAGCGATCGCCGAACGCGCATGAGCGCCGAGCGCTTCGACGGCTGAAGAGGCCCCAGACGATCCGGGGGTGGATCATTAGGCTCGGGTCATGCAGCCGGAGCTCGACCTAGGCCCGCTCGAGCTCCAGACCTTCGGGATCTGCCTGGCGCTCGCGTTCATCGCCTGCGGCGCGCTGCTTGCGCGCCGCTTCGCAGAGCTCGGCCGGCCGGCGGACTGGGCCTATGAGGCGCTCTTCGCGGCCGTCGTCGGTGGCCTGATCGGCGCCCGCGTCGACTACCTGATCCAGAACTGGGAGCGCGTCTCCGACGACCTCGTCGGCGCCCTCTTGTCGGGCTCGGGACTCGTGTTCTTCGGCGGCCTGGCCGGGGGGGCCCTCGGCGTGGCGCTGTGGGCTCGCTGGCGTGGCTTCCTCGGCCTCGCCCTCGCGGATGCGGCGGCGCCGACGCTCGCGCTCGGCTACGCAATCGGGCGCGTGGGCTGCCAGATCTCGGGCGACGGCGACTACGGCGTCGCGTCCGACCTCCCGTGGGCGATGGCCTATCCGGAGGGGGCCGTGCCCACGACTGAGGTTGTGCACCCGACGCCGGTCTACGAGACGCTTGCGATGGGAGTAGCGACGCTCGTCCTGTGGCGCCTGCGCGATCGCGTGCGGCCCGGGATGCTGATGGCGCTCTACCTCTTGCTCGCCGGGGTCGAGCGCCTGCTGGTCGAGTTCATCCGCCGCAACGACGTGGTGCTGGCCGGGCTCACCGTCCCGCAGCTCGTGAGCGTGGCGATGATCGCCGCCGCGCTCGGGTGGATCGCGCTCGCAGGCGGCATACGGGGCGAGCAGCACCTGGAAGGCCGATCGGCCTGAGCATCTAAAGAACGGGCGGCTCCTGCCGATCACCCTGGCTAGGCACGGGCCCCCGCACGGATTGAGGGGCGCCTACAGGACCGAAAGGCAGGACTCAAGGATGAGGACGGCGAAGGCCTTCGCAGCCAGCATCGCGCTCGGCTGCACGATCATCGTTGCCACGGCTGCGGGCCTGCCGCTGCTCGCCGGCACGCTCGGCTTCACCGGGTGGCCCGACTCTCCTCTGATGGAGCTGATGCAGCCCGACGGCGAGGTCGAGCCCGGTCTCCCGACGCAGCCGCGCACTGCCGGTTCTGGCCCGTCCGGCCAAGTCTTCGCCAATCTCGGCGCCCCCACCTCGCCCCAGCCGTCCGAGGCCGGCCCGCTGCCCGGGCTGATCGCCTCATCGCCGCTGTCACAGCCGCGCCCCGAGGCAGACCGCGCGCCGCAGAGCCCCGCACCGAGCGAGCCCGCCATCACCCCCGCACCCGTCCCGGTGCCGGCCGTCGCGCCCGTGACGCCCGCCGCGCCAGTGCCCGATCCTGCCCCGACTCCGATCCCGACTCCCGCCCCGTCGGCCCCCGTGCAGGCTGCGGGGCAGGCACCGGCCGCAGCCGTAGAGGAGGACGACGACAACAAGAAGCCGAGCGACTCGAAGGGCTCGAAGCCCGCGGCGAAGCCCTCGGCGCCGGCGGCCAGGCCGTCCACCTCGAAGCCGGCGGCACAGGCGCCGAAGCCTTCCGAGCAGAAACCGGCTCCGGCTCCCAAGCCTTCCGAGCAGAAGCCGTCGCCCGCTCCGAAGCCCGCGCCCAAGCCGTCAAAGGCGAGCAGGCACCCGGCCGGGGATGACCACGACGGGGACAAGCCGAAGGCGGTGGCAAAGCCCGCTCCGGCGCCGAAGCCCGCTCCGGCCCCCAACGCCGCTCCGGCCCCCAACGCCGCTCCGGCCCCCAAGCCCGCTCCGGCCGCCAAGCCGACGCCGGTCCCCAAGCCGACGCCGGTCCCCAAGCCGGCTCCCGCTCCCAAGCAGCCGCCGACCCCGGCGGCCGGGCCGAGCCCCAAGCCGCTGCCGGCTCCGAAGCCCGCCAAGCTCAGGCGCTAAGTCTTCACGCCCGCTCCGCCACGGCGGACGCGGCGCAGCGTCGTTCATACTCCGCCGCCATGGCGGTCGGCACCCTCTCGCACGTCTATCCGCTCGGGTCGCGTCTCGACGAGGCGGGACGGCTCGAGGTCGGGGGCTGCGACGTCGTCGAGCTCGCGCGCGAGTTTGGGACGCCGGCCTACGTCTACGCCGAGGAAGACATCCGCGCCCGCGCGCGCGCCTACATGCAGGCCTTCGCGGCACGCGCCGAGCGCTTCGAGGTCGTCTACGCCGGCAAGGCCTTTCCCTGCACCGCCGCCTTTCGACTGCTGGCCGCCGAGGGGCTCTGCTGCGACGTCGCCTCGGGCGGGGAGCTCCACCTGGCACTGGCAGGTGGCTTCGCCCCCGGGCGGATCTACATGCACGGCAACAACAAGACCGAGCACGAGATCGCCTACGCGCTCGAGCACGGCGTCGGGCACTTCGTGGTCGACTCCTTCGACGAGATCGATCGCCTCGAGCGGATGGCGCCGGGCCAGCGCGTGCTGCTGCGGGTGACGCCCGGGATCAGGCCCTCGACGCACGACTACATCGCCACCGGCCAGGCCGACTCCAAGTTCGGCTTCGGGCTCGACGACGTGCCGCGCGCCGTCGAGCGCGCCTCCCAGCGGCTCGAGCTGCGGGGCCTCCACGCCCATCTCGGCTCTCAGGTGTTCGACCTCGAGCCCTACGAGAAGCTCGCCGAGGTGCTCACCGAGATCGGCGACTATCCGCTGCTCAACCTCGGTGGAGGGCTCGCGATCGCCTACACCGCAGGCGACGAGCCGCCGTCGGTCGAGGCCTACGCCGATGCCCTGCTGCGCGGCGCGCCCGATGGCGTGACCGTGCTCTGCGAGCCCGGCCGCTCGCTCGTCGGCAACGCCGGCGTGACGATCTACACCGTCGGCACGGTCAAGCGCATCCCGGATGTGCGCACCTACGTTGCGGTCGACGGCGGTATGTCCGACAACCTGCGCCCGATGCTCTACGGCGCGCGCTACGAGGCTGAGATCGCCGAGCGCTTCGGCGGCGACGAGCTCTGCACGATCGCGGGGATGCACTGCGAGTCCGGGGACATCCTCGTGCGCGACGTGCTGCTCGACGATCCCCGCCCCGGCGATGTGCTCGTGACCCCCGCCACGGGCGCCTACGGTCACGCGATGGCGAACAACTACAACGCGGCTCCGCGACCGCCCGTGATCTTCTGCTCGGATGGCGACGCGCGTGTCGTCGTGCGTCGCGAGACCTATGACGACCTCACCGTTCGTGATCTCTGACCGCGCGTGAGGTTCAGGCTCGGGCTGCTCGGCCACGGCACGGTCGGGGCGGCCTTCCACGAGCTGCTGGAGGATCGCGCGGAGGCCGTCGAGGCGACCGTCGGGATGCGCCCCGAGCTGAGTGGCGTGCTGACCCGCTCGCGCGGCGACTTCGCCGACCTGCTCGAGCGCAGCGACCTGATCGTCGAGCTGATCGGTGGCCTCGAGCCGGCGCGCGAGTACCTGCTCGCGGCGCTTAGGGCCGGCAAGCACGCCGTCACCGCCAACAAGCAGGTGCTCTCCCAGCACGGCGAGGAGCTCTACGAGGCGGCGCGCGAGGCCGGCGTGCAGCTTCGCTTCGAGGCCGCCGTGGGGGGCGTCGTGCCCGTGATCCGGGTGATCCACGAGACGCTCGCTGCCGCGCACATCGAGCGCGTCCACGGGATCGTTAACGGCACCACCAACTTCATCCTGTCGGAGATGACCCGCACCGGCGCTTCGTACGACGACGCCCTGGCCGACGCTCAGCGGCTCGGATACGCCGAGGCCGACCCGTCCGAGGACGTCAACGGCAGGGATGCCGCGGCCAAGATGGCGATCGTCGCGCGGCTCGCGTTCGGGGCCGCCGTGAGCCTCGACGACGTGCCCTACGAGGGCATCGAGCGGGTGACCGGCGAGGACATCGAGTACGCGAGGGAGCTGGGACTCGCGCTCAAGCTGGTCGGCTCGGCGGAGCGGGTCGGCGGCGGGCTGGCCGTGCGCGTCTACCCCGCCTTCTTGTACGGGGAGCACCCGCTGGCGGCCGTCAACGGCTCCTTCAATGCGGTCACGATCGAGTCTCCCGCGATCACCGAGATCACGCTGTCGGGACCCGGAGCCGGTGGTCCGCAGACGGCCTCCGCCGTGCTCGGCGACGTCATCTCCGCGATGATCCCGCCGGCTACGCTGCCCCCGCCGGCGATCGCGCTGCCGCTCGTCACCGACGTCGAGTCGGCCTTCTACATGCACGTGGAGGTAGCCGACCGACCGGGCGTGCTGGCCCAGGTGGCCGAGATCCTCGGCCTGCAGGGAGTGTCGGTCAAGTCCGTCGTTCAGCGTGGGCTGGGCGACAACGCGCGCCTCGTGATGGTCATGCATCCCGTGCTCGAGTCGCGGTTCGACGCCGCCGCCGGCCTGATCGGGCGACTCGACTTCGTGCGCTCGCAGCCGCGCGTGATCCGGGTGATCGAGGAGACCTTCTGAGCCTCTGGCGCTACCGCGACCGGCTGCCCGTCGAGCCGCTCGTCACGCTCGAGGAGGGCGACACCCCGCTCGTGCCGGCCCCCGTCCTCTCGGAGCGCACCGGCTGCGAGGTATGGCTCAAGCTCGAGGGAGCGAACCCGACCGGCTCGTTCAAGGACCGCGGGATGACGGTGGCGGTCTCGGCAGCGGCCGCCGAGGGCGCCGAGGCCGTCATCTGCGCCTCGACCGGCAACACGGCTGCGAGCGCCGCGGCGTACGCGGCGCGGGCAGGCATGCGTGGCGCCGTGATCGTTCCCGAGGGGAAGATCGCCACCGGCAAGCTTGCCCAGGCGCTGATGCATGGCGCCCGCGTCATCGCCCTCCAGGGCAACTTCGACGAGGCGCTAGTGCTCGTGCGCGAGCTCGTCAAGCGCCATCCGATCTCGCTCGTCAACTCCGTCAACGAGTACCGCATCGAGGGTCAGAAGACGGCCGCCTTCGAGGTCTGCGACGAGCTCGGCGAGCCGCCCGACGTGCTCGCGATCCCGGTCGGGAACGCCGGCAACATCACCGCCTGGTGGAGGGGGTTCCAGGAGTACGGCGCCGGCCCGCGGCTGCACGGGTATCAGGCCGAGGGCGCCGCGCCGCTCGTGCTCGGCAGGCGCGTCGAGCGCCCCGAGACCGTGGCGTCGGCGATCCGGATCGGCAACCCCGCCCGCTGGGAGGACGCGATGAACGCGCTGACGGCGTCGAGGGGTGAGATCCGCGCGGTCTCAGACGAGGAGATCCTCGCGGCCTACGCGCTGCTGGGCGCCCGCGAGGGCGTCTTCTGCGAGCCGTCATCGGCGGCGTCGGTCGCGGGCCTGCTCAAGTACGGCGCCGAGGGTCGTGTGGTCTGCGCGCTCACCGGACATGGCCTCAAGGATCCGACGACCGCGCTCGCCCGCGCCACCTCCGTGATCCCGTGCGCGCCCGAGATCGAGAGCGTGGAGCGCGCCGTGCTCGGCCAGTGAACGCGGTCAGGGTGCGAGCGCCCGCGTCCTCGGCGAACCTCGGCCCAGGATACGACGTCCTCGCCGCCGCCCTGTCGCTGCAGCTCGAGCTGGAGGTCGAGGAGACGGGCTCGTTCTCGGTCACCTCCGAGCTGGCCGGTGTGCCGCTCGATCGCTCGAACCTGTGCGTGCGCGCGTTCGAGTCGTTGCACCCCGCCGACCGGGTGTCCTTTCGCATCTCGTCCGATATCCCGCTCGGCGCTGGGCTCGGCTCGAGCGCCGCCGCCGCGGTCGCGGGCCTCGTCGCGGCGCAGCGCCTGTACGGGATCGAGGCGCCGGCCTATGAGCACGCGGTCGCCCTCGAGGGCCACCCCGACAATGCCGCCGCCGCGCTCCTCGGGGGCTTCGTCGTCTGTAGCGACGGGCCGCCCCTGCGGCTCGAGCCACCGCCCGGCCTGGCGGCGGTGATCGCCATCCCGGGGCACGCGCTGCCGACCTCCGAGGCGCGCGCCCTGCTGCCCCTTGAGGTGCCGATCGCCGATGCGGTCTACAACGTCGCGCACGCCGCGCTGCTAGTGCTCGGCGTCGCGACCGGGGACCTCGAGCTGATCTCGCGCGGCCTCTCAGACCGCCTCCACCAGCCTCGCCGCGAGCCGCTCTACCCGCGCTCGATGGAGCTGGTCAGCCGGGCGCGGGCGCTAGGCGCGCTCGGCGCGACGATCTCAGGCGCCGGCCCGAGCGTCCTCCTCTGGAGTCGAGTCGAGCTTCGCGCGGCGGTTTGCGATGCGGTGCGGGCCGCGGCGCCGGACTGGCGCGTGCGCGCGATCGGCTTCGCCGCAGCGGGAGTCGAGGCGACCGAGCTCTAGGACGCGCAGCCGAGACGGCGGCGCGCGCCTACCGGCTGCTCGTCACGAATACGCGCTCGCAGTCACGGCTGATCGAGTCGCCGGCGTCCGCTCGCACGACGTCCGACCCCGGTCCGCAGAGGATCGTGTCGACCTGGGCGTCGAAGGCGACGATGTTGTCGCTGCCGTCGCCGCCGTCGATCGTGTCCTTGCCGAGACCACCGTCTATGCGATCCTCGCCCGCGTCGCCGAAGACCTGATCATCGCCGGATGCGCCGGTCAGGCCGTCGTTGCCGTCGCCGCCGCGCAGGATGTCCTCGTCCGATCCCCCGTTGAGGGAGTCGGACACGGCGCCGCCCGTGATCGTGTCGTTGCCGGGCCCGCCCGAGAAGATGTTGCTGCCCTCGATGTCTATGAGCACGTCCGAGCCGTTGCCGCCGCTCAGCGAGTCGCGCTCGGGGCCGCCGTTCATGGTGTCGTCGCCATTGCCGCCGTCGATCAGGTCGCTGCCGGGCCCGCCCGTGATCCGGTCGTTGCCGCCGCCGCCGTCGATCGTGTCGTTGCCGGCCCTCCCGGCGATCGGGTTCGCGCGCCCGCCGCCTGAGATCGTGTCGTTGCCTACCGTGCCGTTGATGTTGCGCCCCTGGTCCGGCGGCGGCGCCTGGGCCGCGGCGAGGCCACTCACCACCAGCACGGCGGGCAGCACCGCGAGCATCAGCTTTCGTGCCATTGCGCTCTTCCTCCTCGGATAAGTGTCTCCTGAGGGGAACGCGGAAGCGGGCGCTTGGTTGCGGCGCCCGCGCGCGCTTCAGACGGCTGCTAGCTCGGCGCGCAGCGCCCCGAGCTTCGTGCGCTCGCGCTTTCGCCCCAGGCGGTCGAGCAGCTCGTCCGCAAGCGCCAGGTAGTCGGCCCCGCTGCGAGGGGAGTAGTCGACGATCGGGATGCCGCGCTCGGCCGACTCCGCGTAGCGAATCGACTGGCGGATGACCGTCTCGAAGACCTTGTCGCCGAAGCGCTCGCGCAGCTGGGCGATCGCCTCGCGCGAGTGCGTCGTGCGCAGGTTGGCGATGTTGACGACCACGCCGAGCCACTCGAGGCCGGGGTTCAAGGAGTCGCGCGCGAGCTCGATCACCTCGAGCGCCTGCTCCACGCCCTGCATCGAGAAATACTGGGCGGCGCTCGTGACGAGCGCGTAGTCGGCCGCCACGACGGCGTTCACCGTCAGCAGACCGAGTGACGGAGGGCAGTCGATCAGCACCACGTCGAAGCTGTCGGGGAGCGAGGAGAGCGCCCTGCGGAGCGTCGTCTCACGGCCCATCTTGCCGGCCAGCATCAGCTCCGCCTCCGCCAAGCCGAGGTTCGCGGGCATGACACCACCGTGCACGGCCTCCTCGGCGCGCGCCCTGCCGGCCAAGACGTCTGCGACCGTCGGGTCCGCGTCGGCCGACACGTCGAAGTAGTCGGACAGGTTGCCCTGCGGGTCGAGGTCGATCGCGAGCACCTCGAGACCCACGCGCGAGAGCACGTCGGCGAGCGTCCGCACCACCGTCGTCTTGCCGGTGCCGCCCTTCTGAGAGAGGACCGCGATCGTCGTGGGCATCGGCGGCGCGACTATAGACACGGCCCCGAGGCCGCGTCGTGCAGGTGGCTAGTGGCTGGTCGCGGCGCGGCGCGGCGCGCCGGGGGTGAAGCGACCGCGTGGCGGGGAGAGGAAGTAGAGCCGGAAGCGGCCGATCACGATCTCGTCGCCGTCGGCGAGCTCGTGCGAGTGCACCCGCTCGCCGTTCACGAAGACGCCGTTCAGGCTGCGGTCGTCGAGGATGCGAACGCCGCGCTCGTGGCGGTGGAGGATGGCGTGGCGACGCGAGACCGTCGGATCGTCGAAGCGGACCTCGGCCGCAAGGCTGCGCCCGATGCGCAGGAACTCCTCCTCGACGGCGACGGCGCGGTGCTCGCCCTCGGCACCTTCGGCATAGGCGAGGCTGTCGCTGTCGCCGATCTCCGAGCGCGCCTGCGCGAGCCATGCCGGCGGCTCGTCAACGTGGTGGGTGCCGACGGGCTCCGCGGGCGCAAAGCCGAAGATCGACGCGCGCTTGAAGGCCAACCCGTTGCAGTGCGGGCAGGCAGGGATCTGGTCGCGCTCGTGAAGGGCGATCGCGAACCCGCACGTCTCACAGTAGAAAGATCCGGCCCCCGCGAGCGTTCCCGCGTTGTAGCTCTGGATGGCGTCGGCACTCAAAGGCATCGTCTAACAGCCAGTGTAAAGAGCGCAGTCGTCTATTTGTGACTATTCGACGTATGTTGGAGCGCGTCGTGCGCTGTGTGTGGCCCACGAGCCGCCGCCCTTAGGATGCGCTGCCAGTGATCCCGATCACCGTCCACACCCACATCAGCGCGCCGCGCGAGGAGATCTACGACTACCTCGCAGATCTCGCCGGGCGGGTCGCCTTCGC
>JACCXP010000268.1 GCA_013696905.1 Thermoleophilaceae bacterium | reverse complement strand
CGAGTGCCACGGCCGAGCGCGAGCCCTGGTACCTGCGGCTCGCGCCGCGCTACATCGTCTTGATCGTGGCCGGGCTCCTGATCGTCGGCGGCGGCGTCGCGTATGGGGTCACGCAGCTCTCTGCCGGCCCGGCGGCCGCGCCGCCCGCGGCCGAGCCCGCGAGCAGGGCGAACCCCGGAGGCGACGGCGAGCCGGCCGGCCGGGCCCCGGTCGATCGCGGCCAGGTCACCGTCTCCGTGCTGAACGGCACGACCGTGCCAGGGCTCGCCCGCCGCATCAGCAACGACCTCAGGGGCGCGGGCTTTCGCCGGGGGAGGACCGACAACGCCACCGAGCAGGCGCGAGCGGAGTCGGTGGTGTTCTACGCCGACGGGTCCGAGCGCGCCGCTCGCGCCGTCGGCGAGGAGCTCGGCATCGGGCAGCGCCAGCCGATCACCGGTGACGCCAGCGCACTCGCGGGCAACGCCGATGTCGTTGTGGTGCTCGGCGCCGACAAGATGTAGCGGTCGTAGGCGTCCTTGATCCTGCTGGCACGCCACGGCGAGACCGACTGGAACGCGCCACCGGCGCGCGTGCAGGGTTGGTACGACGAGCCGCTCAACGAGATCGGGCGGGCGCAGGCACGAGCGCTCGCCGAGCGGGTCGCGAGCGAGGGGCTCGCCGCGCTCTGGACGAGCCACCTGAGCCGTGCGCGCCAGACCGCGGCGGCGGTGGCCGCCGAGCTCAGGCTCGAGGCGCGCGTCGACGAGCGCCTGGCCGAGTCGAATTGCGGCCACTGGGAGGGTCGTCTGCACGAGCGGATCGAGCGCGACGAGCCGGAGGCGTGGGCGAGCTACCGGCGCGCGGGCGCGTCCTTTCGCTACCCCGGCGGTGAGTCGCTCGGCGAGCACCAGGAGCGCACGCGAGCCGTGCTCGCCGACGTCGTGCGGGCCCCGCTGCCGGCGCTCGTCGTGTGCCACGGAGGCTCGATTCGCTGCGCTCTGCTCGACGGCGACCCGCGCGGGCTCGCGGCCTATCACGACGTGAGCGTGCCGAACGCCGGCTTGTTTGCGCTCGCCCGCCTCGACCGACCCCGCTGACGCTCGCGGGTGACATACGCTGCGCCGGTGGCGAGCAGCCTCCTCGTTCGCGTGGTGTTCGGTCTGCTCGTGGTGGCGACGCTTGCGGCCTTCTTCGTGACGCAGCGCCTGAAGAGCGCCGACCCGATCGTCAGCCGGGTCTTCTATCAGCCCTGGATCTCCCCGAACGGGGACGGGCGCAAGGACGTACTAAGGATGCGATTTCGCCTGCCCCGCTCGGATCGGGTGACCGTCTCGATCGTCGACGAGGGCGGTGACGAGGTCCGCCGGCTGGCCGACGATCGCGTGCTCGGTGCCCGCACGCACTACTTCCACTGGAACGGTCGCACCGACGATGGCCGGCGTGCGAAGGAGGGGGAGTATCGGCTGCGTGTGGGCCTGAGATCACAGGGGCGCTCGCTGCTGGCGCCGCGGACGGTGACCGTCGACACGACGCCACCCAAGCCGCGGATGGTCAGGGTCACCCCGGCGACGATGCTGCCCGGCGACCCCGGCCGGCGCGGGCGGGCGCGCGTGCGCTACGAGGGCCCCTCGAACCCAGCTCCCCGCTTCACGGTCTATCGCGTCGCCGCGGAGGGTCGCGTGCGCGAGGTCGACTCATTCGAGGGCCCGCGCTTCCGCCGCACGGCGGAGTGGGACGGCCTCGTCGGTCGCCCCCCGCGCCCGGCCTCCGACGGCGCCTACGCCTTTGCCGTCACGGTGCTCGACGAGGCGGGCAATCGCGGCAGCTCGCCGGCCGAGCTGCCCCCGACGCGCGGCGACACGGCGCCGCGCACGGGCGTCACGGTGCGCTACCTTGGCCTGCGCGGCCCGCTCGTGCCGCTGGCGCCGCGCGAGATCGCCCGCTTCCGTCTCGGGCCGAAGCCGCGGCGTCTTCGCTTCAGGCTCAATCGCCTCGGCTCCTCGCGGCCGCTCGCCCGCGGCCGCGGCGATGGACCCCGTCTC
>JACCXP010000262.1 GCA_013696905.1 Thermoleophilaceae bacterium | reverse complement strand
GTCTCGCGGTTCTGGAAGGCGACCTTGACGGTCAGCGGGCGCGCGTAGGTGAGGTCCTTCTCGCGACACTCGGAGATCGACGCGCTCGGCTCGTCGAAGACGATGTCCTCGAACACGACGGCGAGGTTGCCCGTGTAGTCCTCGATCGGCGAGACGTCGTCGATCGTCTCGCGCAGACCTCCCGCCTGGGTATCGACGAGCCAGTCGAACGACGTCCGCTGGATGTCGATCAGGTTGGGGACTTCGAGGCGGTTCTCTAGACGCGCGAAACTACGGCGCTGACGAGGGGCATCAACACGAGCCAAGACGTAAACTCCTTAGAGTTCGGCGGGGGAACAGGCGAGGGGCGCTAGCAACGCGACCCTTTAATCTAGCACAGCAACTTGCACCCGCTTTGCGGATGCGCTACGGCCGGCACGGACCCCACCCCGGCGCCCACTCGATATGTGGAGCGGCGCGAACTCTGAGAGCGGCTACGACTATGGGCCGACCGCGAACTATAGCGGCCGGCAGCGTCCCGGGGGCTACTTGACCTCGACCGACCCGCCGGCCTCCTCGATCTCCGTCCGCAGCCGGTCGGCCTCCTCGCGGTCGATCCCCTCCTTGACGGGCTTGGGTGCCTCGTCCACGAGCGCCTTGGCCTCCTTCAGGCCGAGCCCGGTGGCCGCGCGCACGACCTTGATCACCTGGATCTTCTTGTCGCCCGGGCCCGTGAGGATCACGTCGACGGTGCTCGACTCCTCCTCGACCTCGGCCGGTGCGCCGTTGGTCGGGACGGCCGCGGCCGGGGCCGCTATCGCCGTCGCCGAGACGCCGAACTCCTCCTCGAGCGCCTTTATGCGCTCGGACAGCTCGAGCACCGAGATGCCCTTCAGCTCGTCGATCCACTCCTGTGTGCTGGTGGCCATCTAGCCCTCCTCCGATTCAGATGTCGATTCTGTTCTCTGGTCGCCCTCGGGCGCCCTTTCGCCGGTTGGCGCGGGCGCGCGCGCGGCAGCCCCTCCTCCTACCAAGCCCTTCTCCTCGATCTGGCGCAGCTGGATCGCGACGCCCGCGATCAGGGCGGCGAGGCTTCGCACGAGCCCGGTCAGCGGCGAGGCGAGCACGCCGACGAACTGGCCCTGCAGCAGCTCCCGCGACGGCAGCCGCGCGAGCGACTCCATCTGCTCGACCGAAAGCGCGTCGCCGTTCATGGTGCCGCCCTTGAAGACGAGCAGCTGGCTGTCGCGGCGGAACCCGGCGAGCGCCTTGGCGGCGAGCGCGACGTCGCCGCGCACGAACGTAAGCGCGGTCGGGCCCACCAGCAGCTCCGTCAGCGCCTCTGCGCCGGCCTGCTCGGCAGAGCGATGCGTGAGCCGGTTCTTGACCACCCTGAGCGTCGCGTCCGCCTCGAGCAGGCGGTCTCGCAGGTCGGCGGCCTGGGCGACCGAGAGGCCCGTCGGATCGACCGCGAAGACAGCTTGCGACTGCTCGATCTGGGCGGCGACCTCCACGATCGCCGCGCCTTTCTGGTCTCTGTCCATGTCTTGCAGTCTCCGTTCGGAACGACGCGAGCCCGCTCAGGCGGGCTCCGGACGGACACTTGGAAGGGTCGGCGGGCCGCCTGCCCCGGACTTACGGTCGCCGGGGGTCTCTGGCGTCGTGATCGTTTGAGGGCGTCAGCCTACAGGCGCCAGATCCTCGACGATGTTGCGCGTGCGCGACGGGTCGACCCGCACGCCGGGTCCCATCGTGGGCGCGAGCGTGACGGTGCGCAGGTAGCGGCCCTTGGCCGCCGCCGGCTTCGCGCGCACCATCTCGTCCACCAGCGCGGCGTAGTTCTCCAGCAGCGGGCGCTGCTCGAAGTCCGTGCGCCCGATCGCCATGTGCACGATCGCCGAGCGGTCGGTGCGGTACTCGACGCGGCCCGCCTTCGACTCCGAGACGGTGCGCGCGATGTCATTGGTGACCGTGCCGACCTTCGGGTTCGGCATCTTTCCCTGGGGCCCGAGGATCCGCCCGAGCCGCCCGACCACAGGCATCAGGTCGGGCGTCGCGATCGCGATGTCGAAGTCGGTGAAGCCGTCCTGGATGCGTTGGGCGAGATCCTCCTCGCCGACGACGTCCGCGCCTGCCTCCTCGGCCTCGCGCGCCTTGTCGCCCTTGGCGAAGACGGCCACCTTCACGTCCTTGCCGAGCCCGTGCGGCAACGAGATCGTGCCGCGCAGCTGCTGGTCGGCGTGGCGGACGTTGAGGCCGGTGCGGATGTGGCACTCGATCATCTCCGGGAAGCGAGCCGACTGGAGCTCCCTGACGAGCGTGATCGCCTCCGCGGGCGAGTACTCGCGCTCACGGTCGACGCGCGCGTAGAGCTCGCGGTAGCGCTTGCCCCTGCGGCTCATCTAGGCCCCGACCTCGACGCCCATCGAGCGGGCGGTCCCCTCGATGATCTTCGCTGCCTGGTCGACGTCGCGGGCGTTCAGGTCCTGGAGCTTCTGCTCGGCGATCTGGCGCACCTGGTCGCGCGACAGCTTGGCGACCTTGGCCCGGTTGGGCTCGCTCGAGCCCTTGTCGATCCCGGCGGCCTCCTTGATCAGGACCGCCGCCGGCGGCGTCTTCGTGATGAAGGTGAAGGAGCGATCCTCGAAGACCGTGATCACGACCGGCGTGATGCGCCCGTTCTCGCCCTGGGTCTGCGCGTTGAAGGACTTGCAGAACTCCATGATGTTGACGCCGTGCTGACCGAGCGCCGGGCCGACGGGAGGCGCCGGGTTGGCGGCGCCGCCGGGCACCTGCAGCTTGATCTGGGTAAGCACCTTCTTCATTGGCTACCTCCGCCGGGCATCCGGCCCTGCGTCTTGATGATCTCGCTCGCCTTCACGTCCCGACCTCTAAACCTTCTTCACCTGGTCGAAGCCGACCTCGACCGGTGTCTCGCGGCCGAAGATCGAGACGAGCACCTTGAGCTTGCTCGCGTCCTGGTTGATCTCTGAGATCTCGCCCGAGAAGTCAGACAGCGGACCGGAGACGACCTTGACGGACTCGCCGATCGAGAACTGGGCGCGCGTGCGGGGGCGCTCTGCCGTCTCGCGGTTGAGCAGCCGGTCGATCTCCGGCTGCGACAGCGGCACGGGCTTGTTCGATGCGCCGACGAACCCCGTCACCCCCGGCGTTCCCTTGACGACGCCCCACGAGCCCTCGTTGAGATCCATGTTGACGAGCACGTAGCCCGGCATCGTGCGGCGCTCGATCTGGATCTTCTGGCCGTCCTTGATCTCCGAGATGTGCTCGGTAGGGATGACGATCTGGCGCACGCTGCGCTCCTGGTTGAGCGTCTGGACGCGGTGCTCCAGGTTGTGCTTGACCTTGTTCTCGTGGCCTGAGTAGGTGTTTACGGCGTACCAGCGAAACATTCGATTCCTTCGAAGCTGTGGGTGATCAGAGGATCGCCTGGACGAGGCGGGAGAAGAGGAAGTCCAGGAGCCCCAGATAGCCACCGGCTAGCACGACGAATCCGAGCACGATGCCCGTCATCGTGGTGAGTGCCGCGCGGTCAGGCCACTGCACCCGCCGAAGCTCGGCGATCACGGCCGCAAGGAAGGCCGCCACCCGGCCACGCCGACGCTCGTCCTCGGACCCCGCCGCGGGACCGGCTTCGGTCTCCGTCACGGGCTCTTGCTCCTGCTGCTCCTCCTCAAGCCTAGCGGTGGGCGGCTCCTCCGTCCGCGAGGCGAGCAGCGTGTCGCTGCGGCCGGTGTCAGACGGTGGAGCGCCGGCTTCGATCTCCGCCCGCGCCAAGCCGTCGCCCGGCTCGGTCCGATGGCTCCACTCGGGCTCGCCGCCCACGCGCCCGGCTCGGCGTCGAGCCTGACGTTCCTTCGCTCGCTGTCGGTTGCGTGCCATCTGTCGGGCCAGGTTTCAGCGCGTCTCGCGGTGGTCCGTGTGCGAGCTGCACCAACGGCAATACTTGCGCATCGCGATTCGCTCGGGATTGTTGCGCTTGGACTTCTGAGTCTGGTAGTTGCGCCGCTTGCACTGATCGCAGGCAAGCGTCACGCCGATACGTACGTCTCCGCGGGCCATTTTGCTGTCCTAGTGGGTCGATTCGCTGCGGGCGAAGAAAAACCTCGCCAAGCTGCGCGAGGTCAGCGTGAGTGTAGCGGCTGCACATGCGCGACCGGCTGAGCGCCGCTCGTTCTAGAACACGCGGGCAGGAAGGTCAAGCGACCGCGCGAGCGCGTCGATCTTGCTCGCGAGATGAATCTCGCGATCGACATGACGGCACTGCTCGCGGCCTGCGCGCTCGCGTGCGCGGCGTACGGCTACTCGCGCCGGCTTCGCGGCGCCGAGGCGGCATGCCGAGCGGCGAGCGGCGTGGGCGCTCACTACGCCTCGATCGTGCAGCACTCGCGCAACGCGATCGTCGCCGCCGACCTCGGCGGAACGGTGATCTCCTGCAACCCGACGGCCGAGCGCCTCTACGGCTGGGCCGCGCACGAGCTGCGGGGCCGGCCGCTCTCGGCGATCTGCCCCCCCGAGCTCGCCGGCCAGCACGCCGTCCTCGCCGCGCGCATCGAGCGCGGCGAGCGGATCGAGGAGTTCGAGACGGTGCGCCTGCACCGCGACGACACGCGCCTGAGCGTGTCGCTGACAGTCTCCCCGACCCGGGACGCGGATGGACGGCTCTCGGGCTCCTCGGAGATCGTGCGCGACATCACCAAGCGCAAGCAGGCCGAGCACTGGCTCGAGGCCCAGCACGCGGTCACCCGGCTGCTGGCGGACCCGGCGGCGCTCGAGGGACCGCTCACGCCCGTGCTCGCGGCGCTCGGCGAGCGGCTCGGTTGGACGTTCGGCTCGCTGTGGGAGGTCGACCGGCGCGCGCAGGTGCTCTTCTGCCGGGCGACCTGGACGAGCGACGGCGCCGACACGCATGACTTCGAGGCACTGACCCAGCGGGCCCACTTCGCCCCTGGAGAGGGCACGCCGGGGCGGGTGTGGATCACGGCGGCCCCGGTCTGGGTGGAGCAGTTCGCCGACCAGCGGGGCTGCCTGCGCGCCCGCGCCGCGGCCGACGGGGGACTGCGAGGGGCGGTCGGGCTGCCTATCACCAGTGGCGACGAGCTGCTCGGCGTGATCGAGCTCATCTCTCGCGATCGCCAGCCTCCTGAGGAGGGCCTGACGGAGGTGCTGGCCACGATCTCGGCACAGATCGGCCAGTTCCTGGAGCGCCGACGGGCCCAGGAGGAGCACGCGCGCAATCTGGCGGCAGTCACCGCGACCCGAGAGCTCGCGCGCAGCGCGGACCCACGCTCCGCGCGCACGGCGATCTGCGAGGTCGCGCTCAAGATCTCGGACGCTTACCTGACGATCTTCTTCGAGCCCGATGCGAGCGGTCTCGGGCTCGTCGCGACCGCCGCCGCGGGCGGCGCGTTGCCGGACATCGTCCGCGACGAGGTCTTGCCCTACGCCGCCGCCTCGGGCGCCGTCACGGCCTTCAAGTCGCGCTCCCGCTTCTTCGTCGCGGACCCGCTCGGGCACCCAGAGGTCTCGCAGAGGCACCTCGCCGCGACCGACGCAGCTTCGATGCTGCTGCTTCCCGTCGTCTCGGACGGTGAGTCGGTGGGGGTGCTAGGCGTCTACTGGTCGCGACGCATGAGCACGCTCGACGAGCGACTCGGGTCGCTGATCGACCTGCTCGCCGCCGAGGCGGCGATGGCGATGGAGCGAGCCGACATGCTGTCGCAGCTCGAGCGGGTCGCCCGCACGGACGAGCTGACGGGTCTGCCGAACCGCCGCGCCTGGGACCGCGAGCTGTCGATCGTGCTCGAGCTGGCCGAACGCGATCTGGCGCCGGTGTGCGTCGCGGTGCTCGACCTCGACCGCTTCAAGAGCTTCAACGACGAGCGCGGTCACCAGGCCGGCGATCGCCTGCTGAAGCAGACGGCGGCGTCCTGGAGCGAGCAGCTGCGCGAGCCCGACGTGCTCGCGCGCTACGGCGGCGAGGAGTTCACGGTGCTGCTACCGGCCATCCCGGCGGAGGACGCGGCGGCGGCGATCGAGCGCCTGCGAACGGCCACGCCCGGCGGACAGACGTGCTCCGCAGGGATCGCGATCTGGGACGGCTCGGAGACCGCGGACACGCTCGTCGGACGGGCGGATGCGGCCCTCTATGCCGCCAAGGAGCTCGGCCGCGACCGACACGTGGTGCATACGCCCGAGATCGCCGAGCTGCTGGCGGACGCCGCCAGCCGCCGCGACTCGGAGAGCGTGGCCGCGCTCGCGACGGTGCTCGCGCTCGCGGAGGCGCTCGACCTGCGCGACTCGCGCACCGCTCGCCACTCCCAGACCGTCGCGGGCTATGCCCACGAGATGGCGCGAGAGCTCGAGCTCGACCCCGAGCGTGCCGAGCGGGTGCGTATCGCGGCCCTCCTCCATGACGTCGGCAAGATCGGCGTGGCGGACTCGATCCTGCGCAAGGAAGGACCGCTCATCGACGAGGAGTGGGCCGAGATGCGCCGCCACCCGGAGATCGGCGCCCGCATTCTCGCCACCACGAGCTTCGACGACATCCGCACCTGGGTGCTCGCACACCATGAGCGCCCGGACGGGCGCGGCTACCCGCGTGCTCTCACTTCGGAGGAGATCCCGCTCGAGGCGAAGATCCTCGCGGTCGCGGACTCCTACGAGGCGATGACGAGCGACCGCGTCTATCGCGACGCGCTGGACGACGAGCGCGCGTGCGCCGAGCTGCGCCGCTGCGCCGGCGGGCAGTTCGACGAGCGCGTCGTCGCGGCCTTCCTCGCGGTGCTCGAGCGCAAGGGCTCGGTGGCCACGAGGGCCGGTGACCAGGTGAGCTAAGGCACGCAGCCGCGCCGAGTCGATACGACGGCCATGCCCGCCCCGCGCCAAAAGCTCATGATGCTCCTCACGCTGAGGGAGTCTTGGCACCCAGATGGGGCGTGCGCGGCTTCGTGACCGCCGGCGAGCTACGCTTCCGACCCCAGACGGCGATCCCGCCGCCCGACCCGAACGGAATCGGGTCTAATAGGCCGCGTATGAGCGAGCACCGGGCGGTCGCGCACGGCCCGGGCCGCGTCAACCTGATCGGCGAGCACACCGACTACAACGACGGTCTGGCGCTGCCGTTCGCGGTCGAGCTGGGCGTCACCGTCAGAGCAGAAGCGATCGACGGCGACGTCGTCGTCGCGCTTGCGCCCGACATCGGCGAGGAGGACGTCTTCCCGCTGGCCGCCCCTCCGGCGGTGACGGGGTGGCGGGCCTTCGTGCGCGGCACGGTGGCCGAGCTGCGTGCAGCGGGACACACCGTGCCCGCGGCGCGGCTCGAGATCGAGGGAGCGCTCGACCGCGGCGCGGGGCTCTCCTCCTCCGCTGCGCTCGAGGCCGCGCTGTGCCTGGCGCTGATCGCGCTCGGCGCCGGCGCGGACGCCGTCGACCGGCTCGATCGCGTCGAGCTTGCACGGCTCTGCTCGCGGGTCGAGCACGACTGGGTGGGCGCCGAGACCGGCCTGCTCGACCAGCTCGCGTCGCTGTGCGGCAACAGGGACGGCGCCCTGCTGATCGACTTCCGAGGACCGACCTTGCGCGCGGTGGCGCTCGAGCTCGGCCAGTGGAAGCTGTGCACGCTCGACTCGGGAGCCGAGCACTCGCACGCGCACTCCGGCTACAACGAGCGCCGGGCAGAGTGCCGGGCGGCGTGCGAGGCGCTCGGCATCGGCTCCCTGCGCGAGGCCACCAGGCGCGACCTCGACCGCCTGCCGGATCCGCTCGACCGCCGCGCTCGCCACGTGCTCGAGGAGAACGAGCGCGTCGAGCGAGCGGTCGAGGCGCTCGGGGGCGGCGACCTGGCCGCCCTCGGAGCGCTGCTCGACTCCTCCCACGCGAGCCTGCGCGACCTCTACGACACCTCGGTGCCGGAGGTCGAGCGAACGGTCGCGCGAGTCAAGGCGGCCGGCGCCGTCGGCGCGCGGATGATGGGCGGCGGCTTCGGTGGGGTCGTGCTCGCGCTGTTTCCGCCGGACGTGACGCCGCCCGGCGACCCGGTCAGGGTGCTGCCGGGGCCGGGCGCGCGGCTGCTGTGATCAGTGGGCCGCGGGGCGCTCCCCGGAGCCGTCGCCGTCTGCGAGCTCCTCGGCTCCAACCGGTGCGGCGAGCGCCCACGCGAGGAACCCCCCGCCGACGATCAGCATCACGACGCCGGTCCACAGGTTGGCGTTGACGCCCGCCGCCTTGGCGATCTCCGCCTCCGAGGCGAACAGCCCAAGCACGGTGAGGACGGCGCCGTAGATCAGGAACAGCCCGCCGATGAAGCGGCGGACGTCGAACAGATTGGCCGCGCGCGCCGCATCCGCCGCCTCGGCCTGCTCGATCAGCGGGTCGCCGGTTGGGTTTCGCTCGTCGGCCATCAGATGAAGAGCAGGCTCGCGGTTGCCGTCAGCGCCAGGATCCCGCCGGCGAGCAGGCCGGGCGATCGGTACCAGACGCGGTCGGACGCCGTCGCGCCCTCGTCGACGTTCGCCATCCCCCAGACGAGGCCCTGGAGCTCCTCGACCGGCTTCGGCTTCGTCATCAGGCTGACGATCAC
>JACCXP010000220.1 GCA_013696905.1 Thermoleophilaceae bacterium | reverse complement strand
CGTAGCCGTCGCCGCGCTGGACGCTGCGAGAGCGCAGACGCCCGCGCCCGCGATCGTGCCGCGCTCCGCCTGGGGCGCCGCCGACTGCGCCCCGCGCGGGCCGGCGGCCTACGGTGAGGTGAAGGCGGCGTTCGTGCACCACACCGTCACCGCCAACGACTACACGCCCGCGCAGGCTCCCGCGGCGGTGCTCGCGATCTGCCGCTACCACCGCAACGCGAACGGCTGGAACGACGTTGGCTACAACTTCCTCGTCGACAAGTACGGCGTGATCTACGAGGGTCGCGCGGGCGGAGTCGGCCTTGCCGTGCTCGGCGCCCAGGCCCAGGGCTACAACGCCCAGACGACCGGGATCGCGAACATCGGCACCCACTCGACGCTTCCCCAGAGCGACGCCGCGCTCGACTCGATCGCTCGCCTGATCCGCTGGAAGCTGCCGCTCCACGGCCAGCCGACGGCGGGGACCGTGCCAGTCACCTCGGCGGGCGGCGCCAGCAATCGCTTCGGCCGCGGCCAGGAGGTGACGCTCGAGCGGATCTCAGGCCACCGCGACGGCAACAGCACCTCCTGCCCGGGCGAGGCGCTCTACGCCCAGCTGCCGAACCTGCGCGCCCGCGTAGGTGGGGTGGCGCCGGTCACGCCGCGCACGCGGATCGACGCGACGGTGGGGCCAGGCGTCGTGCGCTACCCGCAGCAGGTCCGCCTCAAGGGCACGCTGCGCAGGCTCACGGGTGCGGGCGTGAGCGGCGCGCCCGTAGAGGTCCAGGCATTCGCGGGCAGGGCCGGATGGCGGACCGTCGCGAGGACGACGAGCGCGGCCGGCGGCGCGTTCGAAGCGCTCCTGTCACCGCCCGCGAAGCGCGTGCTGAGGGCACGCTTCCCCGGCGGGCAGGGCCTGCTCGGAAGCACGTCGCGCCAGGGGGTCGTGCTCGTGCGCCCGACGCTGACGACCACGCGTTCGGTCTCGCGCGCGCCGGTCGGCCGCACGCCGGTGATCGCCGGCACGATCGGTCCGGCGAAGAAGCGCGTGCTGGTCGTCGTCGAGCGCCGCATCGGCGGGCGCAACAGGCGCGTCGCGCGCGTGCTCGTCCCGGCCCGCAGGGGACGCTTTCGCACCGCCTTCCGGCTGCGCAGGGCGGGCCTTTTCCGCTTCTCGGCGGTCTTCGCCGGCGACGCCGCCAACCTGTCGGCCACCGGCGTGCCGGTGTACGTGCGCGCGGTAGGCACGGCCGGGGGCGCCGCCTCGCGGCGCTGACCGACGCCGCCGTCAGCCAAGCGTCAGCGAGCGATGCCCCAGGCCATCTCCTTGCCCTTCTCCGAGTCGGACGCCTCGATGCGGTCGCGAACCGCCCGCAGGAGGTCGCCGAGAGCGGTCTCGCCCCACAGCCACCTGGCGCGGTCGTCGGCGCTCTCGTCCGGGCGCTCGACGAGCCTGCCCTCCATGTACATCGCCTTGATGTCGTCCACGCAGCGACGGACGAACACGGGCAGCGCGATGTCCTCCGGGCGCTCGCGCATGTCGGCGTCGCCACCGGCGGCGTAGGCCTCGAGGAAGCGCACAACACCACGGAAGCGCTTCGGGTCCACGCCGCTCACCCCGACGCTCGTGCGCCCCTTGCGCGCCACCCACTGCTCGTGGGCGCGGCGCATCGTGAAGGCCTCGGTCGCGACGTCGAGAACGGTCGCGGCTACATCGACCGACGACGCCTGGATCGCCGCCCCGGCGGCCGGCTCCTCCCACTCGCTGTCCGGGACGTCCACGAGCACCGGCCCCGAGGGCGTCCGAAACGTCTCGAGCGCCGTCGCAAGGACGCGATGCTGCTGTTCGGCGTCGTCGGGGGCCCCGAGCGGCATGCCGAGCGGGAACGGGACGAACACGGCTCGCGGCGGCCGGATCTTCTGCGTGTGCTCGCGGACCTGGCTCACCGAAACCGTGGCGAGTCCGGCAGCCTCGAGCACCCGCTGCAGCACACCTCCGGTGCGCGTGCACAGCGGTCAGGTCGGCGTGAGGAGCACAAGATCGACCTGCTCGTCGCGCAGTCGCTCGGCAACAACGGGCGCAGTCTCGTCGCGAATGCGCTCCGGCTCCTTCTGGGCTCCGAGGAACGAGTAGAACGTCGGCCCGAGCTCGCCGATCACGCCGCGCGACACGAGCTCGCGCAGGCGGTCGATCGGGAACACGACGTTGACGTCGCGCACAGCCAGCGTGCGGTCGAAACCGATGCTGGTGTGGCTCTGCAGCAGGTCGGCGTGGCGCACGTCGGCTGGGATCGCACGGAACGTCGGATCCCACTCCTCGAACGGCCTGTCGTCGCGCAGGTGCAGGCCGGCAGTGGTCACGAGGGCCAGGCGGGCGTGCTCGAGCGGCTTGACGGGCCACGTGAACGGAGTCTCGTCGTTGACCGTCACGGGCGTGGTCACGAGCTTCGTGCGCACCGCCTTGGGGAGCTGGTCGAGTCGCGGCACGTCAGCGCAGGGACGGGGTGCTCGCCGGCATCGAGCGCTTGCGGATTGGGTCGTGCGACACGTTCGTCCGTTCCTTGTAGCCGCGGCGATCCTAGACGGTTGCGGCGCCGACGGGGTCACGACCGCCGTGGCGGCGGCATGCCACCGGGCACGATCTCGCGCCCGGTCGGAGCGAGGTCCTCGTCGAGCTCGAGCTGCCAGAAGAAGCGCGTGAAGGTCGCGCCCGAGGCGTAGTCGCCGATGTGGGGCTCGACGCGCTCGCCGGCGGCCATGCGCACGATCAGCTCGGGATAGCTGCGGCCCGGCCGCGCCCCGTACATCGGCGCCGGGAACGCCCCGCCGAAGCGGGGGTTGATGTCGGTGATCCGCAGCCCGAGCTCGGGATCGCGGAAGGCCTGCATGGTGTAGGGCCCGCGCATCGGCAGCGTCTCGCCGACCGCGCGCGCGAGCTCGATCAGCTCGCCGTCGCGGATGACCGTGCCCTTGATCGACTCGCCGCCGCGCGACTCGATCATCGTGCGCGGGATCGCGTTGAGGCAACGTCCCTCACGGTCGCAGAGCGCGTCGACCGAGAGCTCCGGGCCGCCGAGCAGCCGCTGCACCATCACGGGCTCCTTGACGTAGGAGACGAAGAAGTCGCGCTCGCGCGCGTCGGCGGCGGCGTGGATCGACCGGGCGCTCGATCCACGGCGAGGCTTGATCATCACCGGGTAGGAGTCCGGCTCCTGCTCGGGCAGCCACGTCGGCGGGCTCGGCAGGCCGAGGCGCTCGAGCAGGAGGTGGGCCTCCCACTTGTCGTAGACGGCGGTCGCGATCGCGGGCTCAGGGACGAGCGCGGGGAGCTCGGGCGCGCTCGCCAGCAGCTCGACGTCGAGCTCTGTGAGCGGCACGATCGCGCCGACGCGGTGGCGCTCGACGAGCTCCCTGAGGAAGGGCAGGTAGTCGGGGTCCTCGATCGCGGGCGGGGCGACGGCGAGCTGCGCCGCGTAGCGCGCCGGCGCGAGCGGGCTCGGGTCGGCGGCGATCGTGAACGCGTGCGCGGCGAACGCACCGACGACGTCGTAGCGCTTGCCGGCGCCCGTGAGCAGGAGGCCTACCCCGTTCCCGGACGCCATCCGCCCTCCTTCCCCCGGTAGAGGCCGCGCCCGCTTACGAGCAGCTGCGCGGTCCGGACGAGGATCGCGACGTCGAGCCGCCATGTGCGGTGGTCCACGTACCAGACGTCGAGCTCGATCCGCTCGGGCCAGGGCAGCGATGCGCGCCCGTTCACCTGTGCCCAGCCGGTGATCCCGGGCCGGACCTCGAGCCGCCGTCGCTGGCGCTCCGTGTACTGGTCGACCTGGGCCTGGATCGTCGGCCGCGGCCCGACGATCGCCATCTCCCCGCGCAGCACGTTGACGAGGTTCGGCAGCTCGTCGAGCGACACGCGCCGCAACAGCGCCCCGACGCGCGTGATCCGCGCGTCGCCCGCATCGACGGCGATCCCTGCTCCGATCCGCTCGGCGCCCGAGACCATCGTGCGCAGCTTGAGCAGCTCGAACGGCTCGCCGTCCCTGCCCACCCGGCGCTGGCGAAAGAGCGCCGAGCCCGGGCTCTCGAGCCGGATCGCGACCATCGCCGCGAGCAGCAGCGGCGACGTGAGCGCGAGCGCGACGGCCGCGAGGACGATGTCCGCGGCCCGCCTCAGCGCGTGCCCTCCGGCTTCTCCCAGCCCGCGGGTGTGCCGCTGCGAATCCAGTCCCACAAGCCGGCCGCGAGCGAGGCCGTCACGAGCACGTAGTAGCGCGCGAGGCGCAGTGGCCGTGCTCGCGAGCGGCCGCCGAGCGCCGCCGCTAAGAGCAGCGCGCCCTGCGCCCAGAGCGCGAGCGTGTAGGGCGCCCCCCGCCGCCTGAGCGCCGCGCTGCTCGCGAGCGCCGCCAGGTGCAGCGCCGGCGTCGCGTAGCGCAGCAGGCGGTGCGACGCGATCTGGAGCGCGTACAGCGGCGGATAGCCGCGCGGCGAGAGCATCCCTCCGCGCACGACGATCGGCCAGGCGTGGCTCATCATCCGCCGCTTGCGGCGAAACTCGCCCTCGATCGAGGGCACCATCTTCTCCTGCGCCCGCGCGGCCGGCGCATAGACGGCGCGGCGCCCGCGCTTCACGATGTTGAACGGAAGCGCCAGGTCGTGGCCCATGCGCGGATCGACGAACAGGTAGGCCTCGGGCCGGACGGCGTAGATCGCGCCGTTGCCGGCGGTGACGCCGCCGAGGCGCGACTCGAGCGTCCGCACGGCCATCTCGTAGCGCCAGTAGGCGCCCTCCTGGTTGGTGCCCTCGGCGTTCACGAAGGCGACCTGCCCGCAGACGTAGCCGACCCGGGGGTCCCAGAACGGCGCGACCAGGCGCCGCAGTGCGTCGGGGGCCCAGCTCGAGTTGGCGTCCGAGAACGCGAGCACCTGCGCGTGCGCCGAGCGCACCGCCGCGTCCTGCGCCCGCACCTTGCCGCCGCGCGGAAGGTCGAGCACCACGTCGGCGCCCGCCGAGCGGGCCCGCTCGGCCGTGCCGTCGGACGACCCGTCCGAGGCGACGATCAGCTCGAGCCGCTCGCGCGGGTAATCGAGTGCGAGCGCGTTCGCGATCTTGGCGGCGATGACGTCCTGCTCGTCGTAGGCCGCGACGATCAGCGCGACGCTCGGCAGCTCGGCATTCGCGGACGGCGTCTCGGGACGCGCCGGGCGGGCGCGAGCCAGCATCCAGAGGAGCAACGGATAGCCCGCGTGCGCGTAGGCGATCAGGGCGCTCGAGCCCCAGAAGAGCGCTCTCAGCACTGTCTCACGAGCCGAGCAGCTCTCGGTAGAGCGCGAGCGTGCGCTCGGCCACCGTGTCCCACGAGTAGGGGCCGGCCGCCGCGGCGGCGGCGGCGGCGGCCAATCGGGCGCGCGCGGCGGGATCGATCAGCAGCCCGTTGAGCGCGCCGGCAAGCGACGACGGATCGCCAGGGGTCACGAGGCGCGCCGCGTCGTGGCGCTCGCAGACCTCGACGAAGCCGCCGACGCGCGACAGCACGAGCGGCTTTGCGAAAGCGAGCGCGGTGTAGAGGACGCCGGATTGGTCGATCTCGCGGTAGGGCAGGACGACGATGTCGGCGCGGCGAAAGAACGCGGGCACCTCGGGGTCGGTCACGAAGCGCTCCACGAAGCGCACGTTTCCGGGCGCGCGCGCGGCCAGGCGCCTGAGCGGCCCCATCTCCATGCGCGGCATCCCGACCACCCACAGCTCGGCCCCGCGCACGTGCCGGAACGCTTCCAGCAGCACGTCGATGCCCTTGTACGGCCGCATGAGCCCGAAGCACAGGATCACTGGGCCCTCGACGTCCGCCAGCTCGCGCGGCAGCGAGACCTCGTCCGGCAGTCGAGTGAGGTAGTCGAATGCCCCGTGCGGAATCACGTGCACACGCTTGGGATCGACCTCGAGCTCGTCGCGCAGGCGCGTCGCTCCCCGCTGCGAATGCACGACCACTGCGTCCATCTTGCGCACGAGGCGGCGAGTCGCGGCGATCTGCCCGCGGCGCGGCTCACGCGGCAGCACGTCGTGGGCGGTCAAGACGCGCGGGCGCGCCGGCGCAAGCAGCCGGAGGTCGATCGGCGGCACGGTCAGCCACTGGTAGTGCACGACGTCCGCGCGGCGGGCCACGCGGCGGTAGCGCAGCATGTCGGGCGCGTGCTCGAGCAGCTTGAGCGGCATGCGCGACGGCGACGCCAGCCCGCGCCGCGTGGAGTGGCGATAGAACAGCTCGCGAACCCGGTAGCCGTCCCCGCGGGGCACCGGCCCGTAGAGGAAGCGACTCGTGACGAGCTCGACGTCCGCCCCGGCGCGGGCGAGCGCCGCGCACAGCGCGTGGTCGTACGGCGGCGTGTACGCAGAGGGATCGACGACCTGGACCTGCATCGGCCGCGATCATGGCAAGCGTGATCCTCTCCTGCTGCGTCGTCAACACCAACGGCCGTGAGCTGCTGCTCTCCTGCCTGCGCGCGATCGAGCGCACAGTGCCCGCGACGCTCGAGCACGAGGTGCTCGTGCTCGACAACGCCTCGGACGACGGCTCGGTGGACGCCGTGCGCGCGCTCGGCCACGGGGTCGAGCTGATCGCGCTCGGGCGTCGCCGCGGCAAGGCCGAAAACGACTCGACGCTGCTCGAGCGGGCGCGCGGGCGCTACTGCCTGCTGCTGAACGAGGACGCGGAGCTGCTCGTGGGAGCCGCGGCGGCGCTCGTCGACGCGCTCGAGCGGGATCCGCTCGCCGGCGCAGCCGGGGCGCTGCTCGTGAGCCCAGGCGGTCGGCCGCAGCCCTGCGCGTGGGCGCTCCCCGGCATCGGAGCAGCGCTCGCCGGCGCGCTCTTCCTGCACCGGCGCCTGACCGTGCAGAGCGGCGGCAACGAGACGCGGGCGGTCGGCTTCGCCCAGTCGAGCGCACTGCTCGTGCGCCGCTCGGCGGCACGCGAGATCGGCTATCTCGACCCCGCCTTCTTCGTCTACTCCGACGAGACCGACTTCTGCAAGCGGCTGTGGGACGTCGGCTGGCGCGTGCTGCACGTGCCCTCGGCCCGAGCGCTTCACCACGAGCAGCTCTCGAGCGACGTCGCCGCCGCGCGACCGCGAATCGTCGAGTTCCACCGCAACCGCGATCGCTATATGCGCAAGCACCACGGGCGTATCGCCGCAGCGATCGTGGGCGTGCTGAGCGCGTGGCCCTACGCCGTCCGTGCCGCCGCCGCGCTGGTGCTGCCCGGGCACGACCCGCGCCGCTACCTCCTCCACGCACGCCAGGCGCTGCGGCCCGCGCGCGGCGAGGGCGTCCGCGAGGCCGCCGCCGCGTACAACCGCCGCCGCGGCGCGTAGGCGCGTCGTCTTCACAAGACGCGGTTTCATGGGTGCATGAGGCCTCGCTTCATCTTCGCCCGCGGCCCGCGACGGCGCCGCCGGATCGTCCTCACAGCCTTCGCGACGGTGCTGCTCGTGGCGGGTGGGGCGGCGCTCGCCTTCTTCACGGTGCTCGCGCCACCTGAAGACGTGTCCGATCCGAGCGTCGAGTTCGAGGAGCCGGCGGCGACGCCGGCGGCCAGGCCGCCCGGCACGCGCGAGG
>JACCXP010000219.1 GCA_013696905.1 Thermoleophilaceae bacterium | reverse complement strand
GCTCGCGCTGCTCATGACGCTCGAGATGGGCAAGCCGGTCGCCGAGTCCAAGGCCGAGATCGCCTACGCCGCCGAGTTCTTCCGCTGGTTCTCCGAGGAGGCGGTTCGCATCGAGGGCCGCTACGTGGTCAACCAGACCGGTGCCGGACGGGTGCTGACCACCAAGCAGGCCGTCGGGCCGTGCCTGCTCATCACGCCCTGGAACTTCCCGATGGCGATGGGCACGCGCAAGATCGGCCCGGCGATCGCCGCCGGCTGCACGATGGTGATGAAGCCCGCGAGCCTGACGCCGCTGTCGATGCTGGCGCTGGCCGAGATCCTCGAGCAGGCCGGGTTGCCGCCGGGCGTGCTCAACGTCGTGACCAGCTCGTCGTCCGGGTCGGTGATGGGGCCGCTGATCGACGACCCGCGCGCGCGCAAGCTGTCGTTCACCGGCTCGACCGAGGTCGGTCGCAAGCTGATGGAGCAGGCGTCCAACCAGCTGCTGCGCCTGTCGATGGAGCTGGGCGGCAACGCGCCGTTCCTGATCTTCGAGGACGCCGACCTCGACGACGCGGTGGCCGGCGCGATGATCGCCAAGATGCGCAACATCGGCGAGGCGTGCACCTCCGCCAACCGCTTCTACGCGGCAGAGCCCGTCGCCGAGGCGTTCGCCGACAAGCTTGCGGAGCAGATGGGCGCGATGAAGATCGGCCGCGGTACCGAGGAGAGCTCGGAGGTCGGGCCGCTGGTCGACGAGGACCAGCGCTCGAAGGTCGAGGAGCTCGTGGACGATGCCGTCGGGAAGGGCGCGCGTGCCGTGATCGGGGGGCACCGCGTGGACGGCGCGGGCTACTTCTACGAGCCGACGGTGCTCACCGAGGTGCCCGACGACGCCCGCCTGCTCGAGGAGGAGATCTTCGGTCCGGTGGCGCCGATCCGCTCCTTCGCCACCGAGGAGGAGGCGATCGCGGCGGCCAACGCAACCGAGTTCGGCCTCGTCGCCTACGTGTACACGAGCGACCTCAAGCGCGCGCTGCGCGTGTGCGAGGGGCTCGAGACCGGCATGATCGGCCTGAACCAGGGCATGGTGAGCAACGCGGGCGCGCCGTTCGGCGGCGTCAAGCACTCCGGCTTCGGGCGCGAGGGCGGGCACGAGGGAATCGAGGAGTACCTCGAGACCAAGTACGTGGCGGTCAACCTCTAGGCGCCCTGCAAGCGATGTTGCAAACGCGCTAAAGGGAGTGAGGCCGGATGCCGAACAGATCCGAACTCACTCCCTCCCGCATTACCCGGCCGCGATCCTCGAGCCTCATATCCCGCTCGAGTGTCGCGGCCGGTCTCTTGCGGCGCTGCCTTAGCGCGGCGTGCGCGTGCTGAGGCCCGGGTCGTCCGGAGTGCGCGCACTCACCTGGTCGAACTCGTAGAACGCGCCCGGCTGAGCTCCCATCTTGCCGAAGCCGAGCCCGCGCGACTCGAGGAAGCGCACGTGCGAGAGCGCACGCGTGAACCCCGGCGTCCCGCGCGCGGCGGAATCGGCGTCCTCGACCTGGCTGTAGCGCATGAACACGCGGTCGTTGCCGAGCTTTCCGTTCGACTGGCGCGCGAGCGCTCGATGCACGGCCTCGGTGCCCATGAACTCGGCGGCGATGCGGGCGGTGGCGCCGTTTCCGCGGTTGCCGAACACAGTGGTCGCCAGCAGGTACGCGTTGATGAACACCGTGTCGCCGACCTCGACCGTGTTGAGCACCGTCGCCCGGTCCGCGAGGATCGCGTTCGGGAGCCAGATCCGCTTCGTGATCGCACGCGCGCCGATCTTGCTCGAGATCAGCACCTGGTAATGGATCAGCTCCTCACGCGCGGCCGCGCGGAAGTTGCGCGTCGTGACCGGGTCGTTCGGGAACAGGCGTGCGGCGTTCTCGAAGACGAGCGTGTTGATGATGGTCGCCGCGACCTCCGCCGTGGCGGCCACGTTCAGCAGCTCCTGCGGGTCCTGGCTGTGGCGCGATGCGGTGACCCGCGCGTCGGCGTTCTCGGCCAGTCCGAGCAGGCCCATGCCGCCCAGCGTCGCCGCGGTGCCCGCCACCAGCTGGCGGCGCGTGGCCGCCGACTTGTCGGCGTTCTGGCTGTCGATCGCCCCGTAGACGAGGTTGAGGCTGTCACTCATCCCTACTTCTCCCTCTGCGGCGCCCGTGGCGCCGCGTTGCTGTGCGGGCTAAAGACGCCCGCTCGGGCGCGTTTGTAACACACCCGGTGGACGCTTCGGCCACTTCCTTCGGGTGTACGCGCGCGACCCCCTCCCCGGCTGACGAGGGTTGGCGCGTTGGCGCGACTGCGTCACAGGTTGCCGCGCGCCATCGCCCGCAGGTCGAGCGCGCGATCGAGCGTCGCGTCGTCGACGCCGTGCTCCCGCGCCACCTCGCGCACGGGACGCCCGGAGGCGGCGGCGTCCTTGACGATCTCGGCGGCGGCGTCGTATCCGATGTGCGGGTTGAGCGCCGTCGCGGCGGCGAGCGTCGCCTCCGCATGGCGCGACAGGCTCTCCTGATTAGGCTCTACGCCGGCCACGCACCTGTCGTTCAGCAGCGTCGTCGCGCTCGCGAGCAGGCCGATCGACTCGAGTGTGTTGCGCGCCATCAGCGGGATCCGCACGTTCAGCTCGAAGTTGCCCTGCATGCCGCCGATCGTTATGGCGGCGTCGTTGCCGATCACCTGAGCGGCGACCTGGAGCACGACCTCGGGGATCACCGGGTTCACCTTCCCGGGCATGATCGACGAGCCCTTCTGGAGCTCGGGCAGCACGATCTCCGCAAGGCCCGCCCGGGGCCCCGAGCCCATCAGGGCCAGGTCGCTCGCGATCTTCGTGAGCGACACCGCGACGACCTTGAGCGCCCCCGACAGCTCCACGAGCGCGTCGCGGCTGCCCTGCGCCTCGAAGGGGTGGGCGGGCGCCTCGACGAGCACGTGGGTCGACTCGAGGATCCGCGCGCGCACCCCGGCCGCGAAGTCGGGATGCGTGTTGAGGCCCGTGCCCGTCGCGGTGCCGCCGAGCGGGATCTGGCCGACACGGTCGAGCGTGCCGACCACGCGGTCGCGGCCGAGGCGCATCTGCGCCGCGTAGCCGCCGAACTCCTGCCCGAGGGTGACGGGCACCGCGTCCATCAGGTGGGTGCGTCCGGCCTTGACGAGGTCGGCGAACTCGAGCTCCTTCTCCTCCAGCGCGTCGGCCAGGCCCTCGAGCGCCGGCACGAGGTGGTCGCGCGTCTCCGCGAGCGCGGCGAGGTGCACGGCCGAGGGGAAGACGTCGTTCGAGGACTGCCCCATGTTGACGTGGTCGTTGGGGTGCACACCCTCCCCGGCGAGGCTCGCGATCACCTCGTTCGCGTTCATGTTCGAGGACGTGCCCGACCCGGTCTGGAAGACGTCGATCGGGAACTGCCCGTCGTGCTGCCCATGCGCGACCTCGTCGGCCGCGGCGGCGATTCGCTCGGCGAGACCTGGGTCGAGCAGCCCGAGCTCGGCATTGGTGCGCGCGGCGGCGGCCTTGATCCGCCCCAGCCAGCGGATCACCGCGGCCGGAACCGGCCGCCCGGACACCGGGAAGTTCTCGACCGCCTTGCGCGTCTCCGCGCCCCACAGCTCCTGCTCGACCGCCACCCTGACTCCTTTGCTCGCTCGCCGTCGAGGCTACTAGCCGCTGTGCCGGCGCCTCGCGTCAGCCGGCCGCGCGCCCGGCGCGCTCGCCGGCGCGAAAGGCGCGCGCCCGCGTGTCGAGCGGCAACGTCTCCTGCTC
>JACCXP010000209.1 GCA_013696905.1 Thermoleophilaceae bacterium | reverse complement strand
GTCCCCGACTCCCGGAGTTGTCAAACCCTTCCATGAGCGCACACCTGTCTGACAACGAGTACCTCTTCACCTCCGAGTCGGTAACCGAGGGCCACCCCGACAAGATGGCCGACCAGATCTCGGACGGCGTGCTCGATGCCGTCATGCGCGACGACCCCGACGGCCGCGTCGCCTGCGAGACGCTGGTCAACACCGGTCTCGTCGTCGTCTCGGGCGAGATAACGACTGACACCTACGTCGACGTGCCGAAGATCGTGCGCCAGACGGTCAAGAAGATCGGCTACGACAACGCCGCCTACGGCTTCGACTGCAACACCTGCGCCGTCATCTCGGCGATCGACGAGCAGTCGCCCGACATCGCCCAGGGTGTCGACGAGGCCTACGAGCGCCGCCACGTCTCCTCGTCGGACGACGAGGCGGACGTCGCCGGCGCCGGCGACCAGGGGATGATGTTCGGCTACGCCACGCGTGAGACGAAGGAGCTCATGCCGATGCCGATCTCGCTCGCGCACAAGCTCGCGCAGCGCCTCGCCGAGGTGCGCCGCGGCGATGTCCTGCCCTACCTGCGCCCCGACGGCAAGACCCAGGTCACCGTCCGCTACGAGCACGATCAGCCGATCGAGATCGAGCAGATCCTGATTTCGACCCAGCACAAGCCCGGGATCGACTCGCAGACCTTGATCCGTCCGGACCTCTGGGAGCACGTCGTTCAGCCGATCCTGCCGCCAGAGCTCTACGACTCACGCAAGCTGCTCGACTCCTTCCTCGTCAACCCGACCGGGAAGTTCGAGGTCGGCGGACCGATGGGCGACTGCGGCCTCACCGGGCGCAAGATCATCGTCGACACCTACGGCGGGATGGCGCGCCACGGCGGCGGCGCCTTCTCGGGCAAGGACCCCTCAAGGTCGACCGCTCGGCCGCCTACGCCGCGCGCTACGTCGCCAAGAACGTCGTCGCCGCCGGGCTCGCGGATCGCTGTGAGATCCAGGTCGCCTACGCGATCGGCGTCGCGAAGCCCGTCTCCCTGATGGTCGAGTGCTACGGCACCGAACGGATCTCGAAGGCGAAGATCGCCGAGCTCATCTCGGAGCACTTCGACCTGCGCCCCGGGGCCTTTCGCAAGTACCTGGACCTGCACCGCCCGATCTACCAGAAGACCGCCGCCTACGGGCACTTCGGTCGCGAGGATCGCGACTTCACCTGGGAGCGCATCGACCGGGCCAAGGCGCTGCGGGCGGCCGCGGGGCTCGAGGAGCGCCAGCCGGCGCAGGCGTGAGGGCAACCGCATAGCGCTACGCGCCGCTCGGAGCGTTCCTCCCTGCCTTGCCTGCTCCTGTTCGCTGAACCTGCGCGAGATGGCGGACACGCTCTGAGCTCGTAGGGGACGCTCCTCCCTCAAGCCGCACCGGCGACTGCCGATAGTCCCCGGGTGAGGCTAAGGAGGACCGATGGCCGTCGATGACCGTACGAAGACCAACGGCTCGAGCGCGGCCGAGCGCCGGCGCGAGGCGCGCCGGGTAGCCGACAAGCGCGCGCCGCGTCGCACCGCCGCCGACCAGAGGGCGCTCGACGACCTGCTCGCCGCCCTTACGCTCGCCAGCGAAGGCGACTTCTCGGGACGTCTGCCCGAGGCCGCGCGCGACGGCGTGCTGAGCGAGATCGCGGCCGCCTACAACGAGGTCGTGGACCGCAACGCGCGGCTCGCGGATGAGCTCCGGCGCGTGCGCGGCGTGGTCGGGCGCGAGGGCATGATGAGCGAGCGGGCGTCGCTCGGCGACGCCGGCGGGGAGTGGGCGGAGTCGGTCGAGGCGGTCAACTCGCTGATCGACGACCTGGCCCGCCCCTCGACCGAGGTTGGCCGCGTGCTCGTGGCGGTCGCGAGAGGCGACCTGTCCCAGAAGATGGCGCTCGAGATCGAGGGCCAGCCGGTGAAGGGCGAGTTCCTGCGCATCGGCACGACCGTCAACCAGATGGTCGACCAGCTGCGCTCGTTCGCCGCCGAGGTCTCGCGCGTCGCGAAGGAGGTCGGCACAGACGGCAAGCTCGGCGGCCAGGCCGAGGTCGAGGGCGTCTCCGGCACCTGGAAGGACCTGACCGAGAACGTCAACTTCATGGCCGGCAACCTCACGGCTCAGGTGCGCGACATCGCCCAGGTCGCGACCGCGGTGGCGAAGGGCGACCTGTCGCAGAAGATCTCCGTCGAGGCCAAGGGCGAGGTCGCGGCGCTCGCCGAGACGATCAACACGATGGTCGATCAGCTCTCCTCGTTCGCCGACGAGGTCACGCGCGTCGCGCGTGAGGT
>JACCXP010000200.1 GCA_013696905.1 Thermoleophilaceae bacterium | reverse complement strand
GAGCACGCGCGCGCGCGCCTCGCCTGGGTGGCGCGTGCGCTGCCGGCGGCCTGCGGTCAGGTGACGATCGTCTCGGGCGGCACCTCGGATGGGCCCGTGGCGCACGAGGCGCGCGTGCGTGCCGAGCTGCTCGGCACGACCGTCTCGCTGCACGAGGACGCCGGCGTCGCGGGGCTTCACCGGCTCGCGCCAGCGCTCGCGGACCTCGGGCGCGCGGATTGCGTCGTCGTCGTGGCCGGGCAGGACGCGGCGCTCGCGTCGGTGGTCGGTGGCCTCGTCGCAGCGCCGGTGATCGGCGTGCCCACGAGCACCGGCTACGGAGCGGCCTTCGGTGGCATCTCCGCGCTGCTGTCGATGCTCGTCTCCTGTGCCGCCGGGGTGGCCGTCGTCAACATCGACGACGGCTTCGGCGCCGGCACGATCGCCGCGCGGATCGCCCGCGCCGCCGGGGGCGCGCAGTGAGGTGCACGCGCATGCGATTTGAGTTGTGCAGTGCCCTGCAATCTCCCTCCTGAGCCCTCGATAATCTCGCTCGATGCCAGGTCGCCTGCTCTACGTCGACTGCGTGGCCGGTGTCGCCGGGGACATGCTGCTCGGCGCGCTGATCGACGCAGGCGCCGACGCCGACGGAGTGCGCGCCGGCCTCGGCGGGCTCGCCGTCGACGGCCTGCGACTCGAGCTGTCGCGCACCCAGCGCCATGGCATAGCCGCCGCGCGGCTCGAGGTGATCGCCCCGGTCGAGGACACGCCCCGGCGCTGGCTCCAGGTGCGCGAGCTGATCGACACGGCGGGCCTCCCCGAGCGCGCGCGGGTGCGTGCCCAGGAGACGTTCCGGCGGCTCGCCGAGGCCGAGGGGGCGGTGCATGACGTCGCGCCTGAGGACGTGCACTTCCACGAGCTCGGCGCATTGGACGCTCTGGCCGACGTCTGCGGCGTAGCACTCGCGCTCGAGGACCTCGGCATCGAGCGGCTCGTGTGCTCGCCGCTCCCGGCTCCGCGCGGGTTCGTCGACGCCGCCCACGGCAGGCTGCCACTGCCCGCGCCCGCCACGCTCGAGCTCCTGAAGGGCGCGCCGCTGCACGGCGTCGACGTGTCGGCCGAGCTCGTGACCCCCACCGGCGCCGCACTCGTGGCGTCGCTTGCGGAGGGTTACGGGCCGCTGCCGCCGATGCAGCTCGAGGCCGTCGGCTACGGCGCCGGCTCGGGGGAGCTCGCGGAGCGGCCGAACCTCGTGCGCGTACTGGTCGGCGAGTGGCTCGGCGACCGGGCGGACGCGGTCGTGTCGCTGATCGAGACCAACCTCGACGACATGGCTCCCGAGCTCGTGCCGGACGCCGCCGACGCCGCCTTCGCGGCCGGCGCGCTCGATGTGTGGACGACGCCTGCGCAGATGAAGAAAGGGCGCCCCGGCCTCGTGATCTCCGCGCTCGCGCGGCCTGAGGCCGAGCGCCCCGTGGCCGACGCGATCCTGCGCACGACGACGGCACTGGGGCTGCGGATCGCGCACCTCGAGCGCGTTGAGCTCGAACGCGACTTCGAGGTCGTGCGCGTGCACGGCGAGCCGGTGCGCGTGAAGGTCGGGCGCCTCGGTGGCGAGCTGCTCAACCTCGCGCCTGAGCACGACGACTGCATGCGGGTCGCGCTAGGCAGCGGTCACACCGTGAAGTCCGTGTGGGCGGCCGCGCTCGCCGCCGCGGAGCGTGAGGTGAGGCGATGAGCCGGCATCTCGCCGCTCTCCAGAAGGGCCTCGAGCACCGCATCGCCGCTCTCGACAGCGTCGTCGTCGCCTTCTCGGGCGGCGTCGACTCGTCGCTGGTCGCCGCCTTGGCCGCGCGCGCGCTCGGCGACCGCGCGCTGGCCGTGACGGCCGTCTCACCGGCGCTCGCCGCGGGCGAGCTCGCCGGAGCGAGCGCGGTGGCCGCGGCGGCGTGGATCCGCCACGAGACCGTCACCACGGACGAGCTGGCGCGCGAGGGCTACCGCCGCAACGACCCCGACCGCTGCTACCACTGCAAGACCGAGCTCTACGAGACGCTCGCCGCGCTCGCGTCGAGGCGCGGATACGCCGCGCTGCTGTCGGGGGCGAACGCCGACGATACCGGCGACTGGCGCCCCGGCCTGCGCGCCGCCGCCGAGCACGCCGTCGTGCACCCGCTGCTCGAGGCCGGCGTGGGCAAGGCGCAGGTGCGCGCGCTCGCCGAGCGGCTGCGGCTGCCGAGCGCGCACAAGCTCGCAAGCCCGTGCCTGGCCTCGCGCGTGCCCTACGGGACGCCCGTCGATCCGTCGACACTCGACCGCGTCGACCGCGCCGAGCGCGCTGCCCGCGCCCTCGGCTACCGGGAGCTGCGCGTGCGCCACCACGGCGATCTGGGCCGGCTCGAGCTCGGCGCGCCGGAGCTCGAGCGCGCGCTCGAGCCGGGCGAGAGCACGGCCCTCGAGGCGGCGATCCGATCGGCCGGCTACGAGCGCGCCGAGATCGACAGGGAGCCGTTCCGGTCGGGCCGCCTCAACGACGCGCTTACGCTCCGGATGCCGCAGGCCTCGCGAGCGTGAGGGCCTGGGCGAGGCCCTGCAGAACCCCCCATTCGGGGGGTAGGCGCTAAGGTCCGCGCTTCCGTGCCCGGCCCATCCCAGACGATCGCCGAGCGCCTGACCGGCAAGACGCTCCTCATCACCGGCGCCTCGGGCTTCCTCGGCAAGGCCGTGCTCGCTACCTGCCTGCGTGAGCTGCCGGAGCTTGGAGCGATCCGCCTGCTGCTGCGCGCTCCGAGCGACGAGGCCGCCACAGAGCGGCTCAGGCACCAGGTGCTCGGCGCACGGGCCTTCGACGGCGGGCGAAGCGTCGAGACCGAGTTGACGCTCGAGACCGGGCGGCTGTCTGCCTTCGCGGGCGACGTCACCGCCCCGGGCCTCGGGCGCGAGGCTCCGCTCGACCTCTCAGACGTCGACGCCGTGATCCACTGCGCGGCCTCGGTGTCGTTCGAGCAGCCGCTCGACGAGATGCTCGAGCTGAACGTGCTCGGCACGCTCGCGATCGTCGAGGCGCTGCGCCGGTCGGGCTCCGAGCCAAACTTCGTGCACGTCTCCACGGCGTATGCCGCCGGCATGCGCACGGGCCTCGTGCTCGAGCGTCCGTCCGGCCAGGCTCCGGCAGAGCCGGCGGTGGACATGGGCGCGGAGCTCGACGTCGCGCGTGCGTGGCGGCGCGACATCGAGATCGAGTCGCGCCTGCCCGAGCATCAGCACCGCTTCGTCGCCGAGGCTCGCGAGGAGGTCGGCCCGGCGGGTGCGCCGGCGATCGGCGCGCGCGCCGAGCAGGCCCGCCGCAGGTGGGTAGGCACACAGCTATCCGAGCGCGGCCGCGAGCGCTCGCGCGCGCTCGGGTGGTCGGACGCCTACGGCCTGTCCAAGGCGCTGACGGAGCGGGCGTTGCTCGCCGAGGGCATCTCCTCGCTGACGATCGTTCGCCCGACGATCATCGAGTCGGCGCTGCGCGACCCCTTCCCCGGCTGGATCGAGGGAGTCAAGGTGGCCGACCCGATCATCCTGGCCTACGGGCGCGGGATCATCACCCGCTTCCCGAGCAATCGCTCGGTGCGGCTCGACCTCGTGCCGGTCGACATCGTCGCCAACGCCTGCATCGCCGCAGCCGCGCATCCACCAGAGGGCGGCCCGCGCACCATGAACGTGGCCTCGGGCGCCCGCAACCCGCTGCTGCTCGAGGATGCCGCCGAGGAGATCGTCTCCTACTTTCGCGAGCGCCCGCTGCCGGACGACGACGGCTATCCCGTCGAGGTGCCCGACTGGAAGTACTCCACGAGCACGCGCGTCTTCAAGGCGCTCGACCGCGGCGACCAGGCGATCCGGATCGGACGTCGGCTGGCGGCGCGTATCCCCCTCCTCGGCGGCGAGGCCGTGGATCGGCGCCTGCACCAGGAGCGCCGCGCACTCGAGCGCCTGCGCCGCCTGGCGCAGATCTATGGCCCCTACGTCGAGCTCGACTGCATGTTCGACGACCGCTACACGCGCGAGCTGCTCGACTCCCTGCACCCCGACGACGCCGAGCGCTTCTCCTTCGACGTCGAGCGGATCGACTGGCCGAGCTACCTCACCGAGATCCACCTGCCCGCGCTTCGCGAGGTGATCCGCCCCTGGCAGGCGTCGAGCGCTCCACGGGTCGCGAGCGACGAGCTCGGCGCGATCGCCGAGGGGCCGCCCGCGCTCGCCTTCTTCGACGTCGAGGGCGTCGTCCTCGACACGACCGTCGCACACTTCTACGCCTGGCTTCGGACGCGCGAGATGCCGGTACCCGACCGCCTGCTGTGGACGCTTGGCCTCGCCGCGCGAGCGCCCGGCTACATCGCCTCCGACCGCCGCTCGCGCGTCGACTTCAACCGCCGCTTCTACCGCAACTACCGCGATCTCCCGGCCGCCGAGCTGCGCGAGCAGGCGGCCGGCGTGCTGTCCGAGTTCATCCTGCCGCACGTGCAGCAGGAGGCCGTGCGCCGGATCCGTCGCCACCGCCGCCGCGGCGACCGCGTCGTGCTGTTGACCGGCGCGCTCGACTTCCTCGTCAAGCCGCTCGAGCACCTCGCCGACGAGCTGATCGCCGCCCGCCTGATCGAGCGCCGGGGAGCCTTCACGGGCGAGCTCGCCGAGCCGCCGCTGTCCGCCGACGGGCGCGCGTCGCTGACCGCCCGCCTCGCCGTCGAGCACGGTGTCGAGCTCGCGGACTGTCACGCCTATGGCGATTCGGTGTCTGATCTGCCGATGCTCGAGGCCGTCGGCCACCCCTATGCCGTCAACCCGGACTTCCGCCTCGCGCGCGAGGCCCGCCGCCGCGGCTGGGCCTTGCTCGAGTGGAAGACCGAGCCCGGGGCGCGCAGCGCGCCACCGGCCGCGATCGAGGCCTGAGGCGGAGCCCTGGCTGTGCTGGCGCTCGAGTACACACCGACGCTTGCGCGCCACGTCGCGGCGCGCGTGTCGCGGCGATCGGGCGTTGGAGCGCTGCGGCTCACGCAGACGCGCCCGCCGCGGCTGCCCGCGAGTGACTGGATGTCCGTGCGTCCCCTGCTCGCCGGCATCTGCGGCTCGGACCAGGCGCTCGTGTCTGGCGCCGCGTCGCCGTATCTCGCCTCGGTCACCTCCGGGCCGTTCGTGCCCGGTCACGAGGTCGTCGGGCGGGTCGCGTCGGGACCGCGGCGGGGCGAGCGGGTCGTGGTCGAGCCCGCGCTCGGGTGCACGGCGCGCGCGATCGACCCGCCGTGCCCGGAGTGCTCCGAGGGCTTCGAGGCGCTCTGTCGCAACGTCGTCGACGGCAGCGTCTCGGCGGGGCTTCAGGTCGGCTTCTGCCGCGACACGGGCGGCGGCTGGAGCGAGGGGCTCGTCGCCCACGACTCGCAGCTCCACCGGGTGCCCGATGAGCTGAGCGACGAGGACGCGGTCTTCGTGGAGCCGCTCGCCTGCGCGATGCACGTGGTGCGCGAGCTCGAGCCCGCCGCCGGGCAGGCGATCGCCGTGATCGGAGCGGGGACGATCGGCCTGCTCGCGGTGGCGGCGCTGCGCGAGCTCGCTCCCGCCGCGACGGTGCTGGCGGTCGCGAAGCACCCGGGGCAGGCGCACGAGGCCCGCCGCCTCGGAGCCGACCACACCGCGGCGCCCGAGTCCTTCCACCTCGAGGGCGCGCGCATCACCGGCGCCCGGCGGCTGGTCGGCCACCAGGGCCGCGAGCTCCTGCTCGGCGGCTTCGACTCCGTGCTCGACTGCGTCGGCTCCGGCGCGTCGATCGAGGCGGCCATCACCGCCACCCGGCCGCGCGGCACCGTCGTGCTTGCGGGCATGCCGAGCACCATCTCGGCCGACCTCGCGATCGCCTGGCAGCGCGAGATCGTGGTGCGCGGGGCCTACGGCTACCAGCGCGACTTCCCCGACGCGATCGAGCTCGCGCTGCGCCTGCGCCCCGGGCGGCTGGTCGCGCGCGGGTGGGACCTGCGCGACTTCCGCTCCGCGCTTGAGCAGGCCCCCCGCGCGGCCCGCAGCGGGCGCGTGAAGACCGTCTTCGACCTGCGCGAGGCGGCGTGAGCGTCACCGGCCGGCCGGCGAAGCCCGTGCGGGGCACGGTGGTCGAGCGCCTCGGCGGGCTCGCGCGCCGTCGTCCTGCGGCCGAGCGCGAGGCGTCGGTCGTCGAGGTCACCGACAAGTCGCCGCCGACGGTCTTCCAGGCGGGCGAGTCCTTCCGGCTCGAGCGCCTGCCGGTGGGCTCGCGGGTCGTCTACCCGCCGCCGCCGATGAAGGGCCTCGCCGACGTCGAGTCCGGCATCGCGGCCGCGCTCGACGCGCCGCATGAGATGGACCCGCTCGACTCGCTGCTGCGCCCGGGCATGCGCTTGACGATCGCCTTCGACGACCTGTCGGTGCCGCTGCCGCCGATGCAGCTCCCCGACGTGCGCCAGCGCGTGATCGAGCAGGTGCTCGAGCGCGCCTACCGCGCCGGCGTCGAGGACATCCACCTGATCGCCGCGCTCGCGATCCACCGCCGCATGACCCCCGCCGAGCTGCGGCGGACGGTCGGCTCCGCCGTCTTCGACGCCTTCCATCCCGACCGCCTCTACAACCACGACGCCGAGGATCCAGACGGAAACGTCGAGCTCGGCCCGACTTCAGACGGCGAGCCGGTCACGCTCAACCGCCGCGCCGCGGAGTCTGACCTGCTCGTCTACGTGCACGTCATCACCGCCACGCTCCAGGGTGGCAAGAAGTCGCCCGCGATCGGGCTCGGCAGCTACCGCTCGATCTCGGCGCACCACAACGTGCACTCGTTGCGCCACTCGCGCTCCTTCATGGACCCCGAGCACTCGGCGCTCCACCACTCCGCCTTCCGCCAGGGCGACGTCGTCGAGGCTGCGGTGCCGGTCTTCCACGTCGAGGCGACCCTCAACAACCAGATGTACGCCGATCCACTCGGCTTCCTCGCGAAGCCCGAGGCCCGCTGGTCGGGCCGCGAGCAGGCGATCTTCGCCGGGGTCAAGCGCCTCACCGACCGTGCGCCCGCGCGGACGCGGCGGACGCTCTTCCAGCGCACGGCCTCGCCGTACGGGGTGATCGGCGTAAGCGCCGGCGCCGCCGACGCGGCGCACGAGGTGTCGCTCGACCTGTGCGCCGCGCAGCAGTCGGTGCTCGTGCGCGGCCAGGCCGACATCGTGACGGCGGGGATCCCCTATATCTCCCCCTACAACGTCAACTCGATCATGAACCCGGTGCTCGTGATGAGCACGGCGCTCGGCTACTTCTTCAACCTCTACCAGGGCAAGCCGCTCGTGCGCCCCGGCGGCGTGTTGATCTTCACCCACCCGGTCGAGCGCGACTTCCACCCCGTGCACCACCCCTCCTACATCGACTTCTACGAGGAAGTGCTCGCCGAGACGACCGACCCGGCGGAGGTCGAGCGGCGCTTCGAGCGCTCCTACGCCGAGGACGAGTGGTACCGCCACCTCTTCCGCACGAGCTACGCCTACCACGGCGCACACCCGTTCTACATGTGGTATTGGGGCGCGCACGCGCTCGAGCACGTCGGCGAGGTGATCTTCGTCGGCGGCCACCCCGAGGCGTGCCGGCGGATGGGCTTCCGCCGCGCGGACACGATGCGCGATGCGCTCGAGATGGCGGAGCAGGTGGTGGGACGCAGCCCCTCGCTCACCCACTTCCACTGCCCGCCGCTCTTCTATTGCGAGGTCGAGTGAGGTTCGCCGCCGGCGGGCGCGCGCTCGAGCGCCTCGCCGGAGCGGGAGGTAAGCCCGGCCGCGCCACGCGCGTGCCCGCCCGCTGGCGCACAGTCGCAAGCGGCATCGACCCCTGGTCTGAGGGGGTCGAGGTGCCTGACCAGGCGTGGCTGCGCCGTCCCGGCCCCGCGCTCGCCCGCGAGGCCCTCCAGCAGACGGTCCTCTTCCCGGTGACCCGCTTCGTCGCCCACCCGCGCGTGATCGGCGCCGCCGATCTCATGCACGTGCCCCAGCCGGCCGTGCTCGCCCCGAACCACGCGAGCGACATGGACACTCCGCTCGTGCTCGCCGCCCTGCCGCGCGCCTGGCGCACGCGCACGGTGATCGGCGCCGCGAGCGACCGCTTCTACCGCAGGCGCCGCTACGCGGTCGCCGCCGGGCTCTGGATCAACACCGTGCCGTTCGACCGCGGCGGCGAGTCGCGCGGGCTCGCGGATGCCGCCGAGCTGTTGCGCGAGGGCTGGAACGTCCTGCTCTACCCGCAGGGCACGCGCACATCGGGCATGGAGGGCTTCCGCTCCGGGGTCGCGCGCCTTTGCGTCGCCGCCGGCGTGCCGCTGATCCCGGTCCACGTGGGTGGGACGGCGCTGCTGATGCCGAAGGGGCGCGGCGTGATCCAGCGCGGGAAGACGACCGTCGCCTTCGGGCGCCCCGTCTACCCCTCGCCCGACGAGGACCCGCTCGACCTGATGGCGCGGGCGGCCGAGGCGGTGGCGGCGCTGGCCGCGTCGAGTGCTCGGTAGGCACGCAGCGGCCACCTAGACTCGCCGGCATGCGCCGGGTGACCTTCTCGCGCAGCTTCACGCTGTCGCTCTCGCGCACCTGTCGGTGCTACTGCAAGTACTGCTCGTTCGCCACCCACAGCGCGCACCTGCACGCACCGGAAGCGGTCGAGCGCCTGCTCGACGAGGCCGTGCGGCGCAACGCCAAGGAGCTGCTGGTGCTCACGGGGGAGCGCCCGGAGGTGAACGCCGAGGTGGCGGCGCGGCTGGAGCGCCACGGCCACGCCGACTTCACCTCCTACGTGGCGTGGGCGTGCGAGCGCGCGCTCGCACGCGGGCTGCTGCCGCACACCAACCTCGGCGTGCTGCCGCGCACCGACCTCGCACGGCTGCGCGAGGTGACAGCCTCGCAGGGGCTGATGCTCGAGTCGATCTCCGAGCGGCTGATGGAGACCGTCCACGCCGGCTCGCCGACCAAGCACCCGGCCGCCCGGCTCGAGACGATCAGGACCGCTGGCGAGCTTCGGATCCCGTTCACGAGCGGCATCCTCGTCGGAGTGGGGGAGACGCGCGCCGAGCGGCTCGCCTCGCTCGAGGCGCTCGCCGAGATCCACGCCGAGCATGGCCACCTGCAGGAGGTGATCCTGCAGAGCTACGTCCCGCATCCGTCCTACTACGGGGAGGAGCTCGGCGAGATCGCCGACTCGGCGCAGCGCTCCCAGCGCGCCTTCGAGCCCCCGCCCGCGCCGGCGTGGGCGACGCCGGTCTCGCTCGACGACATGCGCGAGCTCGTGCGGGCCTCGCGCGAGCTGATGCCGGACGTCGGCGTCCAGATCCCGCCGAACCTGTCGGACTGGTGGCCGGTGCTCGTCGACGAGGGAGCGACCGACCTCGGCGGCCTGTCGGCGAACGGCGACCACATCTCGCCGGAGCACCCCTTTCCTTCGCCGCACCGGATGCGCCGCGAGCTCGCCGCGCGCGGCCACGCGCTGACCGAGCGGCTGTGCGTCTACCCGCGCTACCTCGCGCCCGAGTGGCTCGAGCAGGGCGTGCTCGACGTGGTCAAGGCCCGCTATTGGAGCTTCATACCGAGTCGAGGGTCGGGCCGCGGCGACGCACGCTCGCTTCGCACCGAGCTCGTGCCCGCGGCGATCTCTCGCGGGCGCGCGGGCGAGCGCCTGTCGGCGGACGAGCTGACCGCGCTGTTCGCGGAGCGCCGGCCCGAGGCGATCGAGGACATCCGCCAGGCCGCCGACGAGCTGCGCGCGGAGCTGGCCGGGAACACCGTCACGTTCGTGGTCAACCGCAACATCAACGTCTCGAACGTGTGCGTAGTCGGCTGCGCGTTCTGCGGCTTCGGGCAGGGCCGGCGCTCACCCGACGCCTACGAGCACGACCGCGATCAGTTCGTGCGACGCGTCGAGGATGCGCTCGATTTCGGCGCGACGGAGATCTGCATGCAGTCGGGTATCCATCCCGACTGGCGGCTCGCGGACTACGAGGGCTGGCTGCGACTCGCCAAGGAGATCGCGCCCGACGTGCACCTGCACGCCTACTCGGCGATGGAGGTCGACCACATGTGCGCGACGTCAGGGCTCTCGCCGCGTGAGGTGTTCGAGCGACTGCGCGCGGCCGGGCTCGACTCGACCCCGGGCACCGCTGCCGAGGTGCTCCACGACGGCGTGCGCGAGCGGATCTCGCCCAACAAGCTGCCGGTGGCGCGCTGGGTCGAGATCATCGAGGCCGCGCACGTGGCCGGCCTGCGCTCGACGGTGACCGTGATGTTCGGCCACGTCGAGGAGCCCTCGGAGCTCGCCGAGCACATGCGCGTCGTGCGGGCGCTCCAGGAGCGGACGGGTGGCTTCACGGAGTTCGTGCCGCTGTCGTTCGTCCCGTACCAGACGCTGCTCGGGCGCACGCACGGGATCGAGGAGATCTCGCGTGCGGAGAACCTCAAGCACACCGCGGTGTTTCGGCTCGCGCTCGGCAAGACGATCGCGAACCTGCAGGCGAGCTGGGTCAAGATGGGCCTCGACGCCGCCACCGAGGCGCTCGACTGGGGGGTCAACGACCTCGGCGGAACGTTGATGGAGGAATCGATCTCGCGCATGGCGGGCGCCGAGCACGGCACGCTGCTGACCCCGGACGAGCTGATCGGCGCAGCCCACGCCGCCGGGCGCCCGGCGGCCCAGCGCGACACGCTCTACCGCGTGCTCGCCGCGTACTGATATCTCGCGATGCACCCCGAGCGACTCTGGCGCAACCCCGACCCGAAGCCGAGCTATGACGTCGTGATAGATGCGCCGATCGCCCATGAACGGCTCGGGCTCTGACTCGTACTTCCAGTCGTAGAAGCGGCTCCCGATGGGGAACGCGAGCGCCGCGGGCATTTGGATGAAGACGTCCCACGGGTAGTCGGGCCGCCCGGCCTCGAGCACCAGCACGCGGTTGCTTGGGTCCGCCGACAGCCGGTTGGCGAGCGCGCTCCCGGCCGAGCCGCCGCCGACGACGACGTAGTCGTAGTTGGTGTCGCTCATCTCCCTCCTCGGCCGCTGTGGCCCGCTATTCGATGGAGGCGCTCACCTAGTGCCTGCGCACGCTCGAGACGGTGAACGGCTCGACGGGCGGTGCGGGCGCGGGCTGACCGGCCATCGCGCGCCGGTCGAACTGGGAGTTGACGACGAGCAGGCGGCGCCCATACCCGGCGAGCGTGGTGGGGAAGCCGAAGGGGGGCCCTGTGATCGCGCGCACGACGCGGCCCGACGCGTAGTCGCGGCTCATGTCGACGCGCACGACGATCCCGTCGCGGTTGCGGGCGACGTAGAGTCGCTGACCCTGGAGCTCGAGCCCGTCGCCGTTTCGCAACGTCTCCGCGCCGAGCGAGACCTCGGTCACCGAGCGGTCGGCGATCCCGATCCGAAACAGCTTGCCGGTGTTCGACTGGACGACGAGCAGGTAGCGCCCGTCGGGCGTCGCCTCGATGCCGTTGGCGTTGTTGCCCGGCTGCTGCTGGAATGCGCTGCCGGTGAGGTCGAGGAAGACCGACAGCGCGTCGGTGTTGGTGCTGCGGTGGCGGATCGAGTCGGCGGGTATGCGATGGAGGATCGGCCGCAGCGAGTCCGTCACGTAGATGTCGCCGTTCGGAGCGGCGGTGGCGTCGTTCACGAAGGTGGGCCGGCCGGGGGCTGGGCCCGTCGTGTAGTCGCGCACGAAGTTGCGCGTGGCGGTGCTGTAGACGAACACGCGCCCCGTCGCGCCACCGGCCACGATCAGCCGCTTGCGCACCGCCTCGAGCCCGATCGCCGTCGTGCGGCCATTCGCCCCGCCGGCCAGGTAGACGCTTGCGCGCGGGCGGTCGAGGCGGCCGCGGAAGATCGTGCCGGTGGCGGTGCTCGTGACGTAGTAGTAGTCGTCCTGAACCGCGACCCCCTCCGGGAACACGGCTTGGCCCGGCAGCGTGTAGGAGGCGACCGTCGGGCGAGGATTGTGCGAGGCCGGGGCCGCCGTCGCGAGCATGCCGGCGGTCGCGACCGCAGCGGCGGTGAGGAGCGGGAGACGGCGACGCAGGCCGCTGGCGACGGTTTGCATGCGCGCACCCTAGCCGCAGGGGATATGGTGGCGCGCGCGTACCTCAGCGAAAGAGGTCCTCGGCGGCCGGGCGCCT
>JACCXP010000198.1 GCA_013696905.1 Thermoleophilaceae bacterium | reverse complement strand
CGGCGCCCGGTGCGAGCATCGGACTGCTCGAGCAGGAGCCATCGCTCGACGAGTCGAAGGACGTCCGCGGCAACGTCGAGGAGGGCCTTGCCGACCAGCGTGCCCTGCTCGACCGCTTCAACGAGCTCGCCGCCAACTACTCCGATGAGACGGCCGACGAGTTCGCCGCCGTGCAGGCTCGGATCGACGCCACCGACGCTTGGACGCTCGACTCGCGCCTCGACATGGCGATGGATGCACTGCGCCTGCCTCCCTCGGACGCCGACGTGGCCCTGCTCTCGGGGGGCGAGCGCCGCCGCGTCGCGCTCTGCCGGCTGCTGTTGAGCCAGCCCGACCTGCTGCTGCTCGACGAGCCGACCAACCACCTCGACGCCGAGTCGGTTGCCTGGCTCGAGCGCCATCTGCACGACTACGCCGGCACGGTCGTGGCGGTCACCCACGACCGCTACTTCCTCGACAACGTGACCGGCTGGATCCTCGAGCTCGACCGCGCGCGCGGGATCCCGTTCAAGGGCAACTACACGTCGTGGCTCGAGCAGAAGCAGGTCCGCATGCAGGCGGAGGAGCGCACCGACAAGGCGCGCCAGCGCACGATCTCCCAGGAGCTCGAGTGGGTGCGGATGAACCAGGGCGCCCGTCGCCAGGCCTCGAAGGCGCGGCTCGCGAACTACGAGCGCCTGCTGGCCGAGGAGCGCAGCGTGCGCCTCGACCAAGTCCAGATCCACATCCCCGCAGGCCCGCGCCTCGGCGACGTGGTGGTGGAGGCGGAGGGCCTCACGAAGGGCTATGGCGAGCGGCTTCTGATGGAGGGTCTCTCCTTCTCGCTGCCTCGCGGGGGCATCGTCGGCGTGATCGGTCCGAACGGCGCGGGCAAGACGACGCTCTTTCGCATGATCACGGGGCAGGAGCAGCCCGACTCGGGCGCGCTGCGCGTCGGCGACACGGTCGAGCTCGCCTACGTCGACCAGAGCCGCGACGCGCTCGACGGCGACAGGAACGTCTGGGAGGAGATCTCAGGAGGTGCCGACCAGATCGAGGTCGGCGAGCGCAAGCTGGCGTCGCGCGCGTACGTGTCGTCGTTCAACTTCCGCGGGTCCGATCAGCAGAAGAAGGTCGGCTCGCTCTCCGGCGGAGAGCGAAACCGCCTGCACCTGGCGAAGCTGCTGCGCGGCGGAGGCAACCTGCTGCTGCTCGACGAGCCCACCAACGACCTCGACGTCGACACCCTGCGCGCGCTCGAGGACGCGCTCTTGTCGTTCGCGGGCTGCGCCGTCGTGATCTCGCACGACCGCTGGTTCCTCGACCGCATCGCCACCCACGTGCTCGCGTTCGAGGGCGACTCGCAGGTGACGTGGTTCGAGGGCAACTTCGACGCCTACGAGGCGGCCCGGCGCGAACGGCTCGGCGCCGAGGCCGATCGCCCCCACCGCCTGACCTACAAGAAGCTCGTCCGAAGCTGACCCCACCCTTACCGGGATGGACGAGGCCCCGGTCAAGGACGCGCGCATACTCGTCGTCGGCGCGCGGCCCGACGAGGGACGCGCGCTCGTCGAGGTGCTCGAGCGCGAGGGCTACGCCGCGGTGCGGGCCGTCGCCTCGTCCGAGGCATTGCCCGCGTGTCGCGAGCTCGGGCAGGACCTGATCGTGCTCGACCTCGACGCGGGCGACATCGACGCGCTGGCGGCGCTCGAGCAGCTGCTCCCGTTCACGCGCGCGGGCACGCACGTGCCCGTGCTCGGCGTCGGCAGCGGGACCGGCGCCGAGGAGCGCAAGCGCGCCTTCACGCTCGGCGTCAGGGACCTGCTGCCGGCCGAGCCGGACCCCGCGGAGCTCGGGCTCCGCGTGCGCTCGCTGCTCGAGACGCGCCACCTTCAGCTCGAGCTGAGAGGCGACAACCGGCTGCTCGAGCAGCTCGCGCTCGAGCGCTCGCGCGAGCTCGAGGACGCCCACGTCGAGGCGCTCGAGCGCCTGGCGCTCGCCGCCGAGTATCGCGACGACGACACCCTCGAGCACATCCAGCGCGTCGGACGCACCGCCGCGCTCGTCGCGCGCGGACTCGGCCTGCCCGACGAGACCGTCGGCCTCGTGCGACGGTCCGCGCCGCTGTATGACATCGGCAAGATCGGGCTCTCCGACGGCATCCTGCTGAAGACGGGCAAGCTCACGCCCGAGGAGTTCGAGATCATGAAGACGCACGTGCTGATCGGCCACAAGATGCTCTCGGGCTCGCGCTCGCCGCTCCTGCAGATGGCCGCGGAGCTCGCGCTCACCCATCACGAGCGCTGGGACGGAAGCGGCTACATGGCGGGGCTCGGAGCGGACAAGATCCCGCTCTCGGGGCGGATCGTCGCCGTCGCGGACGTCTTCGACGCGCTCACGCACGAACGGCCGTACGAGCCGGCGTGGAGCGTCGACGACGCGGTCGGCGAGATCGACCGCTGGAGCGGTACCCACTTCGACCCGAAGGTCGTCGAGGTCTTCGCCGCGCTCGACCACGCGGCGCTGCTGACGCTGCCGCGGGCCTCGGCAGAGGCCTGACATTTTCGCGCTCGGAACGTAGGTAATACGTTGACATCCCCCCATCGGTCGTATCTACTGCCGCGCCATGAGACGAACGCACGTCCCCCTCGCAATCGCGACCGCCCTCTTCGCCCCCCACACAGCGCTCGCCCAGGCCCCATTGGTCGTGCAGGGCACGACCGACGTCCGCGACGCCGGCCTGCTCGACGAGGTGATCGTGCCCGAGTTCCAGCGGCGCTTCCCGCAGTACCAGCTTCGCTTCATCGCCGTCGGGACCGGCCAGGCGCTCGCTAACGCACGCGCCGGCCAGGGTGACGCGGTGCTCACCCACGCGCCCACGCTCGAGAGCCAGTTCGTCCGCGACGGCTTCTCGCTCGAGCCCCGCCGGCGGGCGGTCTTCTACTCCGACTACGTGATCCTCGGACAGCCGGCCGACCCGGCCGGCGTCCGCATGGCGCGCAACGACGTGGTCTCGGCCTTCGAGCGGATCAGGGCGGCCGGCGATCGCGGGCAGCTGACCTTCGTCTCGCGTGGTGACAACTCGGGCACCAACGTCCAGGAGAAGGAGATCTGGCGCCTCTCGAACGTGCCGAAGAACAACCTCGGCGAGCCCGGGCCCCCGGGGACGACGGGGAGCTTCCCCTGGTACCGCAAGGCGGGGCTCGGGCAGGCCGCGACCGTCCAGCTCGCCGAGCAGTGCCCTTTCGCCTCCGGCAGCTGCTACGAGATGACCGACCGCGGGACCTACAATCGCCTCCGCCGGCTGCGCGCGATCTCGCGCCTCCAGGTCCTCGCCGAGAAGAACCGCGCCGGCACGCGTGGCGGTGAGTTCCTGCTCATCAACGCGTTCTCGGCCTACGCAGTCAATCCCGCACGAGTTCCCAGCATGAACCGGCAGGGGGCGCTCGACTTCATCAACTTCCTCCAGTCACCCCCCTTCCAGCAGCGCGTGCGCGACTACCCGGAGCGCTCCAACCCGGCCTTCTGCCCCGATGCCCGCCCGCTGATCCTGGCCGGGCGAGCCCTCGCTCCCCCCGCGCGCGCTCTCTGTCGCGACGCCCAGACGCCCGTCCGAGCCGCCCGCCCGCCGCGCCGCCTCGCCCGCGGCGACTTGGTCACGATCCGTGGCTCCGTGGTGCCGCGGCTGCCCGGCGACCGGGCGACGATCCGCGCCCAGGTGCGGCTGCAGAGCGGAAGGCGTGTCCTCGATCGCACGCGGTCGGGCCGGGGCGGGCGCTTCCGTCTGACGGCCAGGCTGCGGCGGAGCGCGACGCTCTCGCTCGTCGTGCCGAACTACGACGGCGTGTCGGGCTTCCCGTCAGTGCCGCCGACCGACCGGCTCGGTGAGCAGCTCGGGCTTGGGCGGGTGACGGTCCGCTAGCCGGCAGGCCCGGCTGCGCGCGCCCGCTCGTTGTAGCGTTGGAAGGCGCATGGGAACTTCCTACGCACGGGAGCGGTTGCGCGAGTGGGCTGCCGTCGCGAGCGGTGCCGCGAGATGAGCGGCCAGCGCATCGAGGAGATCCTGTTCCTCGTCGCCGAGGCTCTGCGCCTGCCGGTGCTCGTCGCCGCCCTGCTCGCGCTCGGGCTCGTGATGATCGAGGGCGGGGCGTTCGCCGTCGAGCTCACGCGCCGGCGGCGGCGTGACTTCTCGCGGCTCGAGCGGGCGCTCGACGACGCCCGCGCCGCCCTCGACCGCGAAGACCGGCCCTTCGCCGTCGGCGTGCTTCGCCACGTCGCCTGGAGCCGGGCGATGCACACGACGATCGTCGCCCTCGTGACCCAGGACTACGGGCGGCCCGGTGGAGTCGAGCGGATGGCAAAGCGGCTCGCGGACTTCGACTACGCGTCCCTGCGCCGGCTCGAGCGCACCCGCCTGCTCGTGCGCGCCGGCCCCGCACTGGGCCTCATGGGCACCCTGATCCCGCTCTCGCCCGCGCTCGCAGCGCTTGCCGCGGGCGACGTGCAGCGACTGTCGGGCAACCTGCGAGTGGCCTTCAGCGTCACGGTCGTCGGGATCCTGCTCGGCGCGCTCGCCTTTGGGATCTCGCTCGTGCGCGACCGCCTCTACGGCCAGGACCTCTCCGACCTCGAGTACGTCGTCGCCCGCCTCCAAGGCGCCGAGCACGACGACCGCCCGACGTCGGCGCGAGCAGCACCGGCCCCGGCCGAGCACCGCGAGCCGCTCGACCCGACCATCGGCAGCCGCTGATGAGGCCCGCGATCACACCTCGGGCGCGCGTCCACGCCGACCGCGCCGGCGACCCGCTCGACGGCCTCGTCAACCTGTTCGAGCTCGGCATCGTCCTCGCCGTCGGCTTCCTGCTCGCCGTCCTCTCCTCGCTGCAGCTCTCCGACCTGCTGACGACCCGCAACCTGACGATCATCCGCAACCCCGGCTCGGCGCAGCAGGAGATAATCGTCAAGGAAGGCCAGCGAGTGCGCACCCTCCGGCCGAGCGGCAAGCAGGCGATCGGCCGCGGTCAGCGCGTCGGCTCGGTCTACCGGCTCGAGGACGGGCGCACCGTCTACGTGACCGGCGGCGAGTAAGGGGCACGCCGAGCGATGCAGTTCATCCTCGACGGCCTGCGCGGCGCTTTCGACCTGCTCGTCGCCGGTGACCCGCGCATCCTCGGGGTACTCGGGGTCACGCTCACGGTGGCGCTGTGGTCGACCCTCTTCGCCCTCGTCGCGGGACTGCCGATAGGCCTGTGGCTCGGCCTCGGCCGGTTCGCGGGTCGCCGCCTCGGGCTCGCGACCGCGAACGCCGGGCTCGGCCTCCCGCCGGTCGTCGTGGGGCTCGTCGTATCGCTCTTCCTCTTCCGGGGCGCGCCGCTCGGCTTCCTGAGCCTGATCTACACGGTCGAGGGGATGATCGTCGCGCAGACGGTGCTCTCGCTGCCGATCGTCGCCGCGCTCACGGCGGCGGCCGTGCAGGGCGTCGAGCCCGCGCTCCTGAGGCAGGCGCGAGCCCTCGGCGCCTCGCGCGTCCGCGTCGCCGCGCTGGCGCTGCGCGAGGCGCGAGTCGGGGTGCTCGCGGCCACGATCGGGGCGCTCGGCTCGGCCCTGTCCGAGGTTGGCGCGCTCGTGCTCGTGGGCGGCAACATCGAGGGTCAGACCCAGACGCTCGCGACCGCGGTGCTGGTGCGCGTCTCGGCGGGCGAGTACGCCCAGGCGATCGCGCTCGGGGCTCTGCTGCTCGCGCTCGTGTTCCTCATCTCGGCGGCCCTCACCGTCGCCCAGCAGGGTGAGGCGAAGTGGCAGGCGACGCGCGCGTCCTGACCGCGCACGGCCTCGGGGCAGACCGCGGCGGGAGGGCAGTGCTCGATGCGGTCGACCTCGAGCTGCGCCGCGGCGAGGTCGTCGCACTGCTCGGCCCCAACGGCGCGGGCAAGTCGACCCTCGTCGGCCTCCTGGCCGGCCTCGAGGCGCCCGACCGGGGGAGCGTCGAGCGCTCCGGCCGGGTGGCCGCCGTGCTTCAGGC
>JACCXP010000191.1 GCA_013696905.1 Thermoleophilaceae bacterium | reverse complement strand
GCTCGAACCATCCGAGCACGCGAGCTCCACCTGGCTCGGTCCCGCCGACTCCCCCGACCCCCATGACACGATCCTCGAGTGGGCCGCGTGCACCCGGGTTTGGGTAGTCGTGCCCCCCGGCTAGATCCCGAGCTCCTCGGAGGCCATGCGGGCTCCCTCGAGCCGCGCGGAGATCTTCTGCATCGCGACGTCGCGGGCGAAGTCCGGCGAGCCGTGCTTGGGCTTCTCGTCTCTGCTGAACGGCGAGAAGCCGCAGTCGTCGGTCGCGCCCAGGTTCTCCGCGCCGATGTGCTCGGCCGCCTTCAACAGGTCGTCCCTGACCTGCTCCGGGGTCTCCACCTCGGGGGTCAGCGGGTCGATCACGCCCATGAAGCACTTCTGCGACACGCCGTTTGCGTCGTCGCGGCGGTACTCGCCGCAGAGCTTGTAGACCTTCTCCTTGTCGTCCTCGCTCGCACACTGGATGAGGAAGTAGCCAGCGTTGATGTTGAACATCTTGGTCAGCAGCTTCTCGTAGGGCACTTCCTTTGAGTGCACCGAGTCGCAGTCGCCGCCCGGGCAGGTGTGGATGCCGATGTTGCGGCGCTCCCCGGGGGAGAAGCGGTCGATCACCCGGTTGTTGAGGTCGATGAACTCCTGCAGCATGTCCTTGTTCGTCCACGGGTTGCGCGAGTCGTTCTTGTTCGCGAGGCGACCCTCGGTGAAGTCGATCGACACGCGCTCGGCTCCCGCCGCGAAGGCCTGGCGGATGTCCTTCTCGACCTCGTCGCAGAGGTCGCTCAGGAACTGCTCGCGCGGGTAGCCCTCGATCTCCTCCTCGAGCGGGTACAGCAGCATCAGCATCGAGGGCGCGATCACCGCCTGCTTGACGGGCTTCGACGCGTCTCGCTTGTTCTTCTCGACGAACTCCGACGCGAACGTCTGGTACCTGAAGGGACCGCCGGTCAGACGGGGCAGCTGGCGGTGATGGCCGTCGTCGAAGATCGCGAAGAACTGGCCGTCGCCGGCGAGGTTGGGAGCGAGGCCCGTGCCCGCCAGGGTGGTCGTGATCGGGTAGGTCGCGAAGCTCGACTCGCGCTGCTCACCGTCGGTCACGTAGGTCTCGCCGGTCTGCTCTAGCCGCTTGATCGAGTCCTTGGCCGCCTCCTCCTGGAGCGCCTGCAGCTCCTCGACGGTGATCTTCCCGTCATCGAGGTCGGCGTAGGCCTGCTGGAGCTTCATCGGCCTTGGCAGCGAGCCGACGAGCTCGGTCGGAATCGGCATTCTCTCTTCTCCTTGCTGGACTGCTCTGGACGCTGCGACGGTAGCCGACCGCCCGGTGGCGGTCAAACCTTCAGCTGCCGACTTTCCACGGGCATGGACCGATAGGCTGCTGGGTTGACTTCGGGTCACGTCCTTGCCGCCCGCCCACGTTCTCGCACGACGCGGCGGGTTTGACGTGACCGTCACGGGCTCGGCCCGCGTAGACCTCTCGAGGAGGAACACATTGACCACCACCACTGCAGTCCTTACCCCCACAGACTTCAAGGTCGCCGATCTTTCGCTCGCCGAGCTGGGGCGCAAGGAGATCCGGCTGGCCGAGCACGAGATGCCGGGCCTGATGGCGACGCGTGAGGAGTACGGCGACCGCCGGCCGCTCGCGGGCGCCCGCATCACCGGGTCGCTCCACATGACCACCCAGACGGCCGTGCTGATCGAGACGCTCGTCGCGCTCGGCGCCGAGGTCCGCTGGGCGAGCTGCAACATCTTCTCGACCCAGGACCCCGCCGCCGCAGCGACGGTCGTCGGTCCGGACGGCACGCCCGAGGAGCCGCGCGGGGTAGCCGTGTTCGCGTGGAAGGGCGAGACGCTCGAGGAGTACTGGTGGTGCACGCTGCAGGCGCTGAGCTGGCCCGGCGAGTCAGCCGGCGACGTCCAGGGCCCGAACATGATCCTCGACGACGGCGGCGACGCCACGATGCTCGTGCACAAGGGCACCGAGTTCGAGCGCGCGGGCGCCGTGCCAGCCCCCGAGAGCGCGGAGTCGGAGGAGTTCCAGGAGGTGCTGCGGCTGCTCCAGCGCTCGCTCGGCGAGGATCCTCAGCGCTGGACCGCGATCGGCGAGGGCATCAAGGGAGTGACCGAGGAGACGACGACCGGCGTCAATCGCCTCTACCAGATGCAGGAGACGGGCGAGCTGCTGTTCCCGGCGATCAACGTCAACGACTCGGTGACGAAGTCGAAGTTCGACAACATCTACGGCTGCCGCCACTCTCTGATCGACGGCATCAACCGCGCGACCGACGTGATGATCGGCGGCAAGATGGCCGTGATCTGCGGCTTCGGCGACGTCGGCAAGGGGTCAGCCGAGTCGCTGCGCGGCCAGGGGGCACGCGTAGTCGTGACCGAGATCGACCCGATCTGCGCGCTCCAGGCCGCGATGGAGGGCTACGAGGTGCGCACGCTCGAGGAGGTCGTCGAGACCGGCGACATCTTCATCACGGCGACCGGCAACCGCGACGTGCTGACCGCGCAGCAGATGGCGCGCATGAAGCACCAGGCGATCGTCGGCAACATCGGTCACTTCGACAACGAGATCGACATGGCGGGCCTCGCGCGGATGGAGGGCATCGAGCGGATCAACATCAAGCCCCAGGTCGACGAGTGGGTCTTCCCGGACGGGCACTCGGTGCTCGTGCTCTCGGAGGGGCGGCTGCTGAACCTCGGCAACGCCACCGGCCACCCGAGCTTCGTGATGTCGAACTCGTTCACCAACCAGGTGATGGCGCAGATCGAGCTGTTCGGAGCCACCGAGGAGCGCGATCGGGTCGTGACCGTCCTGCCGAAGCACCTCGACGAGAAGGTCGCGCGCATGCACCTCGATGCGCTCAGCGTCAGCCTGACCGAGATGACGTCGGAGCAGGCGGCCTACCTCGGCGTTCCCGTCGAGGGTCCCTACAAGTCGGACCACTACCGCTACTAGCGACGTGTCGTTCCTCTTGACGTGCCCGCACTGCGGTCCGCGTGAGGTCACCGACTTCGGCTACGGCGGGGAGTCGGTGACCAGGCCAGACGCCCCTCCCTCCGATCGAGCGCGCAATCGCTACCTCTACTTTCGCGTCAACGTGGCGGGCGTCCAGCGCGAGTGGTGGTATCACCGCTCCGGTTGCCGGAGCTGGTTCATCGCCGAGCGCGACACGCGCACCAACGCCGTGCTCGGCACCGAGCTGCCGGGGGCCGACGAGGAGAGCCGACCGGGACGCGCCCACGGCGCGCCGATCGCCCCCGGCACGCCGGCCCGCTGAGGCGGTCTCGGCTTACGCGTCCTACGCGACCTGGCCTCGCTCGGCGGGTCGCCCGCCGAGCGCTGCTCCGACGGCGTCGGCGGCGTCGCGGACGAGCGGGGCGACCTCGCGCATGCGACGGTGGCCGAGCCTCGCGGCGGGCCCCTGGATGCTGAGCATCGCCTCGAGCCTGCCCTCGTGGCCGAGCACCGCCGCCGCGACCGCGTTCAGGCCGGGCTCACGCTCCTCGCGCGAGTAGGCGACCCGCTCGGAGCGCACGCGCCCGACCTCGTCGCTCAGCTCGGCCCTGGCGGTCGGCGTGCGATCGGTGAAGCGCTCGTAGGGCTCGGGGCCAAGCAGGTCGAGGCCGCGCGGCCCGAAGGCCAGCAGCACCTTGCCGGTGACGGTCGCGTGCGTGACGCTCGGCCGCCCGAGCCTTGCCCGGCTCGCGACATTGGAGGGGCTCGGCACGAAGTCGATCGTGAAGGGCTGCGTCTCGCCGGGCACCGACAGCGTCGCGGTCTCCCCGGTCAGCGCGACAAGCCGCTCGAGGTGCGAACGGGCGAGATCGCGAACGTCGTGCCCCGACAGCACGACGTCGGCGTAGGTCACTAGCCGCAACCCGAGCCGGTAGCGCCGGGTGGTCTCGTCGTAGTCGACCACGTGGCCCTCGACGAGCGTCCCGAGCAGTCGCGAGACCGTGCTCTGGTTGATCTGAGTCCGGCTCGCGAGCTCGTGCGTGCGCGCGCCCGCGGGATCCTCGGCGAGGGCGTCGAGCAGCGCCAGCGCGCGACCGACCGAGGCGATCGGGCGTCCTTCGGCTCTGGTGGCGGTGGGCATCGTGCAGTCGCCTCGGAGGATGGTATGGTCTCGCGACCGTCCCTGACGGCAATGACGTTGCCGACACGGCAATATTACTGCATCTACCATCCGCTCTCCGTCTCCCGCCCTCGACCGGCCCCTCCGCGGCGAGATGACGACTCGAGCGTGAGCCGATGAGCCGCCTCCCGCGCCAGCCGGGCGAGCGCATCGACCGCTCGCGCGAGCTCGAGCTCACCTTCGACGGCAAGCGCGTGCGCGCCTTCGAGGGCGACACGATCGCCTCCGCCCTGTTCGCTTCCGGGCGCCGTGTGTTCTCGCGGTCGTTCAAGTACCACCGCCCGCGCGGCCTGCTGTGCTGCGCCGGCCAGTGCGCCAACTGCCTGGTCGCGGTCGACGGCGCACCCGGAGTGCGGGCCTGTACCGAGCCGGTGCGGGCGGGCATGAAGGTCGAGCACCTGAACGCATGGCCATCGCTCGACCGCGACGTCATGCGCGTCACCGACCACGTCGGCGGTCCGTTCATGCCGGTCGGCTTCTACTACAAGACCTTCATCCGTCCGCGGCGGCTGTGGCCGCTGTACGAGAAGGTGCTGCGGCGCGCCGCCGGCCTCGGGCGCATCGCGCGGCGCCAGCCCGGGCGGCGCTGGCGCACCGAGTACCGCCGGCGCCACGACGACGTCCTCGTCGTCGGCGCCGGGGCGGCCGGCCTGAGCGCTGCGCTGCGCGCCGCCGATCTTGGTGCCGACGTGGTGCTGGTCGACGAGGGTCCCGAGCCCGGCGGCCAGCTGCTCGTTGACGGCGGGCACGAGCGAGCCCGCACGCTCGCCGCGCAGGCCTCCGCGGCCGGGGTCGAGCTCCTCGCGCCCGCCTCGGCGATCGGCTACTTCGACGGCTTGGTAGCTGTCTGGCAGGGCGACACCTTGCACCAGGTGCGCGCGCCGCAGCACGTCGTCGCCACCGGCGCGATCGAGCAGCCGCTGGTGTTCGAGGGCAACGACCTGCCGGGGGTCATGCTGGCCGGCGGTGCGCGCCGCCTCGCCGCGCTCTACGCGCTCGCCCCAGGCACGACGGCGGTCGTCGCGACCACCGGCGAGGCTGGGATCGAGGCGGCCGTGGCCCTGCGCGACGCGGGTGTCACGATCTCAGGCGTAGCGGACCTGCGCCCCGACCCTCCGTCCTCGGCCGCACGCGCGCGGCTCGAGCACGATGGCGTCGCGCTGCTCGAGGGTGCCACGATCGTCGCCGCCGAGGGCCGCGGCAAGGTCGAGCGCGCGCTGCTCGCACGCGTCGACGCAGCCGGGCACCCGCTGCCGGGGTCCGAGCTCGAGACGCCGTGTGACCTGGTGCTCGTGTCCGGGGGGTTCGCGCCGGCGTCGTCGCTGCTCTACCAGGCGGGCGGCCGTGGGAGGTACGACCCGGGCGCCGACTCCTTGCTGCCGCCCGACGAGCTCCCCGACGGCGTCCACGCGGCGGGCGCGGTGCTCGGGCGCTCCGACGGACGGGACCCTGAGGAGTCCGGATCCCTCGCCGGCGCGCGCGCCGCGCATGCGCTTGGGC
>JACCXP010000188.1 GCA_013696905.1 Thermoleophilaceae bacterium | reverse complement strand
GCCCAGGACCTCGGCATGCTCGCGGCGGCGGGCGTGACGGCGGTCCCGGTCCACGCCCGCCCGCGGGTGGCGATCGTCTCGACCGGCGACGAGGTGGTGGCGCCCGAGACCCCAGAGCTCCTCGCGGGCCAGGTGCGCGACGCCTCCTCGGTCGCGCTCGGCGCGATCGTCGCCGAGGCGGGCGGCGCGGCCGACCAGCGCGGGATCGTCCGCGACGACCCGGATGCGCTGCGCGCGGCGCTCGGCGCCGCCCTGTCTGACTCGGACGTCGTCGTCGTCTCGGCCGGGTCCTCGGTCGGCGCCCGCGACGAGACGGCCACCGTCGTCGCGGGCCTCGGCGAGCCGGGCATCTGGTGCCATGGCCTCGCGCTTCGCCCCGGCAAGCCGACGTTGCTCGCGGACTGCGACGGGGTGCCGGTGATCGGCCTGCCAGGCAACCCGCGCTCGGCGCTCGTCGTCTTCCGGCTCGTCGGCGTGCCGCTCGTACGGCGCGTCGGCGGCTGCACGCACGCCCCGCCCGAGCCAGTCGTGCGCGCGCGGCTCGAGCGCGACCTGGCCTCGGCGGCGGGACGCCTCGACATCGTGCAGGTACGGGTCCGCGACGGGGTCGCGACGCCGCTGTTCGGCGCCTCGGCCCTGCTCTCGATCCTGACCGCCGCCGACGGCTACCTCGAGGTGCCGGAGCCCGCGACCGGGCTCGACGCGGACAGCGAGGTCTGGGTGACCCTCTACCGCTAGCTTCCTGAAGGGTGGCCACGACTCCCTTCATCCACGACGTGCCCGCGGCCGAGGCGCTCGCCGCCTGGCGCGAGGCGTGCGCCGCCGCCGGCTGCCCGGCGCGTGTCGAGGCCGTGCGGCTGCCGCTGTCAGCGGCGCTCGGCCGGGTTACAGCCGAGCCCGTCTGGGCGACGCGCTCCTCGCCGCCGTTCGACGCCGCCGCGATGGACGGGATCGCCGTGCGCGCGGGCGACACCCTCGGCGCCGGCGAGACGACGCCGATCCTGCTCGACCCGGGCTCCTACGAGGTCGTCGACACCGGCGATCCGCTGCCCGGCGACATGGACGCGGTCGTGATGCGGGAGCACGTCCACTACGAGGGCGACGCCGCCGAGCTGCGCGCCGCCGTGCCCCCCTACCAGCACGTCCGCTCGATCGGCGAGGACGTGAGCGCAGCGGAGCTGCTGCTGCCCGAAGGCCACCGCCTGCGCGCTATGGACGTGGCCGCCGCGGCGGCCGCCGGGGCGACCGACCTGGTCGTGCGCCGGCGGCCCGTCGTGTGGGTGCTGCCGACTGGCGACGAGGTGCGCCCGATCGGCGAGCACACCGGCCCCGGCGAGATCCTCGACACCAACTCGCTGATGCTCTGCGCCCAGGCCGAGGAGGCGGGCTGCGAGGCCGTGCAAATGCCGATCGAGCCCGACGACCCGGAGCGGATCGCCGCCGCCGCGCGCGCCGCGGCCGGCGAGTGCGACCTCTTGATCCTCGTCGCCGGCTCGAGCGCCGGGCGCGACGACTACACAGCCTCCGTCGTCGAGCGCCTGGGCACGCTCGCCGTGCACGGCGTCGCGGTCCGGCCGGGCCACCCCGTCGTGCTCGGCGCGATCGACTCGACGCCGGTGCTCGGCGCGCCCGGCTATCCGGTCTCGGCGGCGCTCACCTTCGACATCTTCGCCGCACCGCTGCTGGCGGGCCTCGAGGGCTCGGGCGCCCGCGAGCGCCCACGCGCCCGCGCGCGTCTGGCGCGCAAGCTCGCGTCCTCGATGGGGATGGACGACTGGGTGCGCGTGCGGCTCGGGCGGGTCGGCGGCGCGCTCGTGGCGACGCCGCTCCCGCGCGGAGCCGGCGTCCTGACCTCGCTCGTCAGGGCCGACGGGCTGCTGGTGGTCCCGGCCGGGCTTGAGGGCCACCATCCGGGCGAGGAGGTCGACGTCGACCTCCTGCGCGGTATCGGCGAGATCGGGCGCACGATCGTCGCGATCGGCTCACACGATCTCGTGCTCGATCTCGCCGCATCCGCTCTGCGCGCGACCGATCCCGACGTCACGCTGGCGTCCTCGAACGTCGGCTCGCTCGGCGGTCTGGTCGCGCTGCGCGACGGGCTCTGCCACGTCGCGGGCTCGCATTTGCTCGACCCGTCGAGCGGCGCCTACACGCTGCCCTACGTCGAGCGGGTGCTCGGCGGGCGCGACGTCGCCGTGGTGCGTCTCGTCCACCGCGACCAGGGCCTGATCGTCGCGCCGGGCAACCCGCTCGACGTCGGCGGGATCGACGACCTGGCACAGCCCGGGCTGCGCTACGTGAACCGCCAGCGCGGCGCGGGCACGCGTGTTCTGCTCGATCACGAGCTGGCGCGGCGCGAGATCGCGGCCGACGCCGTGTCGGGCTACGCGCGTGAGGAGCACACGCACCTGGCCGTGGCCGCCGCCGTCGCCGCCGGGCGCGCGGACTGCGGGCTCGGGGTGCTGGCGGCGGCGCGTGCCTTCGGTCTCGGCTTCGTGCCCGTCGCGCAGGAGCCCTACGACCTCGTCATGGCAGCGGAGGCGCTCGAGGACCAGCTGCTCGCGCCGCTCTGGGAGCTGCTCGCCTCGCCCCAGTTCCGCTCCTCCGTCGAGGGCCTCGGCGGCTACGGAACCGATGAGATGGGCCGCCGGATCCTGTGAGCGCCCGTCAGTACAGGCGGATCACGACGATGATTCCCGAGATGATCACGCACACGACGATGATCACCTGCATGATCACCCAGGACAGCCGCACGAGAGAGGCGCCCCTCAGCGCCTGAGCGCGGCGGCCGCGTCCAGCAGCCCTGCGCCGTAGCGGCTGTCGACCCCCGGCACGCCGACGTCGCGGGCGGTCGCCTCCAGTCGCTCCTCGACGGCCGCAGGCGTGGGATCCCGCCCCAGGCGGCGGCTTGCGATCAGCAGCGCGGCGCTCGCGGCGACATGGGCGCTCGCCATCGAGGTGCCCTGATAGGTCGCCGGCAGCCCGAACGAGCGCACTCGCTTCTCGCGCGCGAAGGTCTGCTGGTAGATGTAGCGGCCGCGCCCCCCCGGGCTGCAGTGCGCCGCGTCGTAGGGGTTGTCGTAGTGGGCGGCGTCCGACCCCCCACCAGGGGCGACCAGATCGAGCCCGTTGCCTGAGTTCGAGTAGCTCGCCTGGCAGCCGCTGTCGGTCGTCGCGCCGACGGCTATCACGCCAGTGGCACGGCCCGGGTAGGCGACCACCGGGTAGCCGACGTTGCCGGCGGCGCTCACCATCACGGCCCCGCGCCGGCTCGCATAGCGGATCGCCGACACGACGTCGGGGATGTCCGATGCCTGCAGGCCGGCCTCGAACTCGAGCGCCATCGCGATCACGTCGGCGCCGCGCTTGGCGGCGAAGCGGATCGCGCGGCCGATCGCGGCGTTGTCGCCGCCGCCGCGGTCATCGAGCACTCGCACCGGCATGATCTTCACGCCGTAGGCGAGGCCTGTTACCCCGGCGGCGTTGTTGGTCCGCTGGGCGATCGTGCCGGTGATGTGGGTGCCGTGGCCGTTCTCGTCGTTCGCCCGGCGATCGTCGTCGACGAAGTCGTAGCCGCCCACGAAGCGGTCCCGGCGCAGGTCCGGGGCGCGGCGAAAGCGCCCACGGTCCTCGTAGGCGACACCCGAGTCGAGCACCGCGACCACCGCACCGCGACCGCCTGGGGCGCCCGCCGCTCGCGCGAGGTCCCAGGCCTCCGGCCCGTTCACCCCCGCCGGCCCGAAGAAGTTCCACTGCAGCGCGCGCCAGCCGAGCGGGCCGCCGAGGCCGGGGTCGTTGGGCAGGAAGCTCGCCCGCGCGATGTGATTGGGCACGGCGTACTCGACGCGCGGGTCCGCGCGCAGCTCGGCCAGCGTCTCGCGCACGGTCTCCCCGTCGCGGATCGCGAGGCGACGCGATCCACCCGGCAGCTTGCGGGACCGTCCAAGCCGCGCGCGGCGTTGCACCGAGGCGCGGGCCGCGACGCTCGATCCGCCCTCGTAGCGCACGATCACCTCGTCTGGGACGAAGCGGGCTGCCTCCGCGGGGCTGGCCGCGGCTAGTGGCGCCGCGACCGCGGCAAGCGTAAGGAGGAAGCGGAGATGCATTCGTTTACCGTGCATGACCAAGTGTACGAACCCGCCGAGCGCGGCCATCCGTCTTCGCGCGTGGGGCGCCAGCCCGCATGAGCTCCGGCTTCTTTCCCCGCGACGAGTACTACATGCGCCTCGCGATCCGCGAGGCCGAGCGGGCGCTCGAGCACGACGACGTGCCGGTGGGATGCGTGATCGCGCGCGAGGGAGAGCTGATCGGCGCCGCCCCCAACGAGCGCGAGCTGCGCGGGGACCCGACCGCGCACGCCGAGCTGATAGCGATCCGCGAGGCGGCGCGCGCGGTCGGTGGGTGGCGGCTCTCGGGAGCTGTGCTCTACGTCACGCTCGAGCCGTGCGCGATGTGCGCGGGGGCGATCGTGCTGGCGCGCGTGGCGCGCGTGGTGTACGGGACCGCCGACCCGAAGGCCGGTGCCGCCGGGAGTGTGATCGACGTGCTCGCCGAGCCAGGCCTGAACCACCGCCCGCAGGTCGACGGGGGACTCCTGGCGCAGGAGTGCGGCGACCTCCTGCGCGCCTTCTTCGGCTCCCGGCGCTAGCCCGGCGCGGCCAGGAGACGAGGGGTCGATGGTCTAGCCTTTGCTCCTCGGGAGGGGTGGCAGAGCGGTTGAATGCGGCGGTCTCGAAAACCGTTTCGGGGGGTTCACCTCCGACGAGGGTTCGAATCCCTCCCCCTCCGCTTTACGGCTTGCTAGAGCAGAAAACGGCGTACGCCCTCGTAGCCTCGCCTTCGCCGAAGAGTCCCCGTGGGACAGTCGGCGGGACAATCGAGAAGCCGCCGCGGCCCGGCGGTCTAAGTGAATCGCCCGTCAGAGCTGTCCCCGGCTCCCTGCCGCCAGCGTGAGCGGTGGCGCGCGGCAATTGGGGTCGCGAAGTTCCGCGACGAGCGGGACATCCTCCAACAACACACCCGCCGCCCTGCCAGTGCGACGGAGCGCCTCGTCGAGCTCGAGCAGCCACGCTGGGTTGTAGCTCGCGGCGGCGTCTAGCTCTGGCCAGCCGACCGATAGCGGCCAGACGTGGCTAGCAGTAGACCGACAGGAAGAAGAACCGCCCCGCGCTGGCGGAGCGCTTCATCGCGCACGCGTAGGCGGGCCCGCGATGGGGCATCTGCGGAAGGGTGGCCTCGCGGCAGATCCTGCACGCCAGCGTGTAAGCCGGGCGCTGGACCCGCTTTAACCGAGTTTCTCCGTGACGAGGCGGCCGGCGGGGTTGTGCTGTTGCTGGCGACCGCGGCGGCCCTTGTGTTCGCGTCCCGCACGGTCATCGCTCGGGCGCCGGTACCTCGCTCGGGTCAGTGAGTACATGTTCGGGTCAGCGTCGCCAGCGACCGCATCCGCCGCCTGGCCCGGAGACTGCCACCGACCTGAGCGCGCGCTATACCGTCGTGGGATGGCACGAACTCGTCAGATGAACATCAGGGTGCGCGACGACCTGCGGGCGCGCCTGCGGGCCGCAGCGCGGCGTCGGGGGGTCTCGCAGTCGATCCTCGTCCGCTCCGCCCTCGAACACGCGGCCTCGAGGCCACCGGATCTGCCGGGGCCGGTAGTCGCCCCCGTCTTGGACCATGGAGGCGGGGATACGGAGTTCGTCTGCTGGCTCGCCGCGCGAGCCCGTCTACCTCGAGCGCTCGTATGGATGGGGATCGCTCGAGGTGGGGTTCGGGTCGATGGGCGCGAGTGCAGGGACCCGACGGGCGGCGCGTGGGAGGGCCACGACATCACCTTCGACGGCCGCCTCGTATAGCCGAGCGGGAGCCCTGGGGCGTTCGGTTTCGATGGCGGGGGGATAGGTCCGCACGCACGCACGCGCCCGACCTGCGAGGCCGTCTCCGTCTCCGCCGCGCCCAGGCGTATGGGGAGAGCGTGATTTCGCCTGCAAAGCGGCCCCTTATCGACTTCCGCAAGCCGCATCGCTACGGCTCGGGCTCGGGCTCGGGCTATAGGGGCTGCCCTCCTGGCAAGTCGTCCTGCGCGACGCGGATACTCAGCGGCGAATGCCTGGCGCTGATCCGGAAAAGCCGCTCGCGGACCTAATGGACGATCTCCACAGACGCTCTGTCGCCATCCTGAGGGAGGAGATCGATCACGCGGCCGAGGAGGCCAAGAACGGCGAGTTCGACCCGGAGCGGTACCGGTGGCTGGTTCGCTGCCTGCGGGAACTCGAGAAGCTGCCGCTTACGACCCCGGAGGAGCGGCAGCCGGACGGCCTAGTCACGCTCGAACGGCTGGCCGCCCAAGCAAGTAAGCACGCCGAGTCGGGCGGCT
>JACCXP010000176.1 GCA_013696905.1 Thermoleophilaceae bacterium | reverse complement strand
ACGACGACGACCGCGCACTGTGGGAGCTCGGGGGCGTGGAGAACATCTGCGCGGGCTAGCCCCGAGGGCCTAGGTGGCCTGGAGCGTTGTCATCGCCGGGGGAGGGTTCGGCGGTTTCAACGCCGCCTGTCGGCTGGAGCGAGCGCTTCCGCCGAACTCGGCGCGGATCACGCTCGTGAACGATGTCAACTTCCTGCTCTACAGCCCGCTGCTCCCCGGCGCGGCGGGCGGTTCGCTCGAGCCCCGGCACGTCGTCGTGCCACTGCGCGAGGAGCTCGGCCAGACCGATCTGCGCTTGGGCCGCGTCGTCGGCGCAGCGCCGGAGCGCAACTGCGTCAGCCTGCGCACGCACGAGGGCCACGACGAGGAGCTCCGGTACGACCACCTGATCGTCGCGCTTGGGTCGGTCGCGCGGACGCTGCCTGTCCCGGGCCTCGCGGAGCACGGCGTCGGCTTCAAGACGCTGTCGGACGCGATCGCGCTGCGCAACCGGCTGCTGAACTCGCTCGAGGCGGCCGAGACGCTCGAGAGCTCGCAGGAGCGGGCGGCGTACCTGACCTACGTCTTCGTCGGCGGCGGCTACGCCGGCCTCGAGGGTCTCGCCGAGCTGCACGACTTCTGCGCGTCGATCATCGATCTCTACCCGCGCTGCCGCCTCGAGGGCACGCGTTGGGTGCTCGTCGAAGCGAAGGAGCGAGTGATGCTCGAGGTGCAGCCCGACCTCGCCGAGTTCGCGACGCGCGAGCTGCGCAGCCGCGGGATCGAGTTCCGCACCGAGACGACTGTCGAGGAGGTCACCGAGCGCAGCGTGCGCCTGTCGACCGGCGAGCAGATTCCCACGCGGACGCTCGTGTGGACGGCCGGGGTCAGGCCACACCCGAGCGTCGAGACGCTCGGTCTGCCGCTCGTCCGGGGTCGGATCTCAGTCGATCGCTACATGCAGGTCGAGGGCCACGAGAACGTCTGGGCGGTCGGCGACGCGGCGGCCGTGCCCGACCCGGCGAAGAAGGGCCAGCCGTGCCCACCGACGGCGCAGCACGCGATCCGTCAGGGGCGCACGGTCGCTCGCAACGTCGCCGCGGCGCTTGGGTCCGGACGCAAGCGACCGTTTCGCTATAGGACGCTCGGCGTGTTCGTCGACCTCGGCCGTCACCAGGCGGTCGCGAGCACGCTCGGCATCAAGTGGCGCGGCCTTCCCGCCTGGTTCCTCGCCCGCACTTACCACATGGCGCAGATGCCGGGCTTCAAGCGCAAGGTTCGCCTCGCCGCCGACTGGACGGTCGACAGCTTCTTCGGCCGCGCCGCGGCCGAGCTCGGCCAGATCGGGCACCCCGCCGGCCTCGAAGGCCACAGCGTGGGGGGCACGGGCGCACCGTCAGCCTCGACAGACCGCGCTCCCTGACCGGACTATCCTCGAAGAGACGATGGCGAAGCTCTGGGTGCTCGACACCGAGACGAAGGGCACGGGCGCACGGATGGTGCCGCTCGAGGAGACACGGCCTCAGTCGGGGCCGGAGAGTTCACCAGTCCTGGTCCGCGACAAGCCCGCTCCACGACCGCCCGAGGCGCCGCTGCCCATCGGGCCACGGAGGTTCAAGCTTGTCGACGTGATGACCCGACGGACGCTGGCCGAGGACGTGGACACGCGCACGATCGTCGACCTGCTCGGCGAGGCTCGCAGCGCCGTCGACGTCAGCATCTACGTCTGGGAGCCTCACGACGACAAGTGGCGCCCGCTGACCTATCCCGAGAAGAAGCTGCTGTGGGGATTCAGGCAGCGATGAGCGTCGCCAGGGTCATCCCCGCGCCAGCTCCTCGACGGCGTCGGCGGCCGCGGCCGCCCCGTCATGGGTCCTCGCCCAGGCGCTGAAGGTAGCCGCGCGCAAGGCAAAGCTTGGCCCTGCGAGCACCTTGCGCACGGCCAGGCGCACGCCGCGAGGGCCGATCAGCCGGCGTGGAAGCGACACGCCGGCGCCCGCCCAGGCGACGCGAGCTCCGTTCTCGGCCATGTCGCCGGCGACGGGACACGCGATCACCGGCGCGCCGCTCGCCAGAGCGCGGGCGAGCGTGCCGTGCCCGGCATGGCAGACGACCGCGTCGGCCTGGCGCATCGCGTCGGCGTAGGAGAGCCACTCGACCACACGCGCGTTCCGGGGCGCTCGCACGGGGTGCCCAGGCGCTACCCCGAGCACGCGGACGGGCTCGTCGGCGAGCCCCTCGAGCGTCGCGGCCAGCAGCGCTCCGCCGGGATCCTGCGAGGTGCTCGGAGCAACGAGCACGAGCGGGCCCTCGCCCGGCGGCGGCTCGACCGCGGCGGCCGGGCGCTCCCACAGCAGCGGTCCCGTCACACGCGCCGCTGCGGGCCAGACCGCGCGCGGGTACTCGAGCTGGGGGAAGGTGGCGACGAGCGCGAGCCGTCTTGAGATGCCGCCGTGCACGTGCGCGAGTGACGACAGGCCGAGGCGGGCGCGCGCGCCGTTCAGGTCCCCGCGACCCCGACGCGCCCCGATCAGGGCGAGCGGGTCGAGCGCCCGCCACCACGCTCGCCCGGCCGCGGTGCGAGGCAGGCGGGCGCCCGTGGAATAGAGCGGAAAGCCGGGCTCGGGGGTCGGCAAGAGGTGGGGCACGAGCGTCGCCCACGGCCGCCCCGCGAGCTCTGCGGCCAGGCCTGCGGCGACGGTGAGGATGTCCGCCACGACGAGATCGGGCTCGACGTCGCGCACGAGCACGGAGCTCGCCCGGGCCGCCTTGACCGCGGCCTCGTAGGGCTTGAGCGGGCGCTCGCGCGTGGGAAAGGCCTGATACTCCGGCGCCGCGGCGAACCGCATGCCCTCGCGCTCCACGTGCTCGCGCCAGCGAGACCAGGTCTCGAGCCACACCTCGTGGCCACGTGCGGCGAGCTCACGCCCGAGCGCGATCGCCGGAAACGCGTGGCCGGGATCGCCGAAGGCGGCGAGCAGCAGCCGCATGCGGCGCACGCCTCCGGCGCTCAGTCGGGCTCCGCGAGCGCTCTCATCGGCCCACCGTACAGCCGCCTCGGTGGAGGTGCAGCGGTGCCCCGGAGACTTACGTACGCTTGGCCGCATGCTTCACTCTCGCGCGCGCGCAGGCATCGCGCTCCTGATGCTCGGATGCTGCCTGCTGACCGTGGCGTGCGCCGGCGACGAGGAGCCCGCGGACGGCCCCTCGGCCGCCCCGCCGCCGGTCGCCACGCCCGCGGGGTTCCCGAAGCCCGGCCGAAAGACGCTCGCCGAGCTGCGCGAGACCTTGGGGCCGGGGCCCGTGCTGGCGCCGTCGGTCTCGCTGCTCACGCCGGGCAAGAACCGCTTCGCCTTCGGCCTGTTCGACGCCGCCCGCAAGCAGATCGCCGACACGCCGGTCGCGCTCTACGTGGCGCGCAGGGGCGGGGGCAGGGTGCACGGTCCGTTCCCGGCGCGCTGGGAGTCGCTTGAGACGCCACCTGCCTACCAGAGCGAGATCACGTCGTCTGACCCGGACGCCGCGCGGTCGCTATACATCGCCGACGTGCCGTTCCCGAAGACCGGCGACTACGAGGTGCTCGGGGTCGTGCGCCTCGACAAGCGGCTGATGGCAGCCGAGCCGGTGACGCGAGCCGTTCCTGTGGTCGAGCGGGGCACGGTCCCCGAGGTCGGCGATCCGGCGCCGCGGATCTCGACCCCGACGAAGGCCTCCGCCGGGGCGATCGAGCGCATCGAGACGCGGATCCCACCTGACTCCATGCACGAGGTGAACTTCGCCGACGCGATCGGCAAGCGTCCGATCCTGCTGCTGTTCTCGACCCCGGCGCTCTGTCAGAGCCGCGTCTGCGGACCGGTGAACGACGTCGCCGAGCAGGTCAAGGCCGCCCACAAGGGCGACACCGCCTTCATCCACATGGAGATCTACAACGACAACCGGCTCGAACGGGGCTTCCGGCCTCAGGTGGCGCGCTTCAAGCTGCCGACCGAGCCATGGGCGTTCGCGATCGACCGGACCGGGAAGGTCGCCGCGCGGCTCGAGGGCGCGTTCACCGCGCGCGAGCTCGAGGGAGCCTTGAGGGCGGCG
>JACCXP010000171.1 GCA_013696905.1 Thermoleophilaceae bacterium | reverse complement strand
ACGCAAGCGCGCTCGAGCGCGCTCGCGAGCGCGGAGCCGATGCCACCGTCGACCTGAGCGCCGACGGCGATCTCGCCGAGGCCTTCGAGGAGGCCGCCGGTGGCGGCATCGACGTGATCGTGGACCCGCTCTGGGGCCCGCCGGCCGTCGCCGCGATGCAGGCCGCGGCGCCCGACGGGCGTTTCGTGCACCTCGGTCAGTCCGCATCGCCCGAGGCGACGATCCCCTCGGGGCCCGTGCGCGGCAAGACGCTCACGATCGTCGGCCACACGAGCCTCAACGCCTCACGCGAGCTCAAGTCGGCCGCCTACCTGAAGCTCGTGGAGCACGCCGCCGCCGGCCGGCTCGTGCTCGACACCGAGACCTTCGGGCTCGGCGAGGTCACCGACGCGTGGCAGCGGCAGGCGTCGTTCCCGTATCGCAAGCTCGTCCTCAGCCTCTAGCCGAGGTCCTCGATGCCGGAAGCCGTGATCGTCGACGCCGTGCGCAGCCCGATCGGGCGGGCATTCAAGGGCTCGCTGATCGACGTCAGGCCGGACGACCTCGGTGCGCGCGTGGTCGACGCCCTGCTCGAGCGAAATCCCGGGGTCGACCCGGCGACCGTCGAGGACCTGATCTGCGGCTGCGGGCTGCCCCAGGGCGAGCAGGCGTTCAACCTCGGGCGCATCGTCGTGCTGCTGTCGGAGCAGCTTCCGGACACCGTCACCGCTACGACCGTGAACCGCTACTGCGCCTCGAGCCTGCAGGCGATCCGCTCCGCCTTCCACGCCATCGAGGCCGGCGAGGGCGAGACGTTCATCGCGGCGGGCATCGAGTGCGTCAGCCGCATCGGCCCGCAGAGCGAGTTCACGCTGCCGGAGAGTCGCAACGAGCGCCTGAGCGGAGGCAACGGCCGGCCGAACGCCTACATCGACATGGGCCAGACCGCCGAGAACGTCGCCGATCGCTACTCCGTCAGCCGCGAGGACATGGACCAATTCGCCAAGCGCTCGCAGGATCTCGCGACGAGCGCGCGCGGCTCGGGCTTCTTCGACCGCGAGATCGTGCCGGTCGAGCGCCCGGGCGGGGAGACGGCCGCGCACGACGACAGCCCGCGCGCCGGCACAACGCTCGAGGCGCTCGCGGAGCTTGAGCCGGCCTTTCGCGAGGGCGGCCGCGTCACCGCCGGGAACTCGTGCCCGCTGAACGACGGCGCCGCCGCGGTGCTCGTGATGTCCCACGAGCGGGCGAAGGAGCTCGAGCTGCGCCCGCGCGCGCGAATCCTCGCCTCCGCCACCAGCGGGCTCGAGCCCGAGCTCATGGGGGTGGCGCCGATCGCGGCGATCGAGCGTGCGCTCGAGCGTGCTGGGATGACGATCGAGGACGTCGACGTGACGGAGGTCAACGAGGCCTTCGCCGCCCAGGTCCTGCCGATCGCCGAGGCCTGTCACATCGACATCGACACGCTCAACCCCCACGGCGGGGCGATCGCGCTCGGGCACCCCTTCGGCATGACCGGGGCGCGCATAATGACGACGCTCCTGAACGACCTCGAGACCGATGACGGCCAGATCGGCCTCGAGGCCATGTGCGTCGCCGGCGGTCAGGGAATGGCGATGATCGTCGAGCGCTTGCGCTAGCAGGCGCCCGGCCCGCGTCGCTAGCGCTTGTCCTTCGGGTTGAGCAGGTCCTTCGCCTTGTCGGTGACCTTGTCGACCCTGTCCTTGGCGCTCGCGCTCGCGCGGTCCGCCTTGCCCTCGTTCTTGAGCGAGTCGTCGCCGGTCAGCGACCCGGTGGCTTCCTTGACCCGGCCCTTGCTCTCGTCTGCGTGCTTGCCCATGTGAGCACCCTTTCGGTCGAGGCGCCGTCGCGGCGCCGGTGCCCGGCCAGACTATCCCGCCGAGCCATCGATCTCGAGCACGACCTTCCCGAGCTTGCCGCCCGCACCGAAGCGCTCGTAGGCCTCCCCCACCTGCTCGAGCGGATAGCTGGCGGCGACCGGAACGTGCGCGGCTCCCGACTCGAGCAGGGGCAGCACGTGTCGCTCGAACAGCCGCATCGCCGCGGCCTTCTCCTCGAGCGGCCGCGCGCGCAGCGTGGACCCGTGGATGCGCCCGCGCTTCTGCATCAGCGCCATCAGGTTGAGCTCGGCCTTGGCGCCGGCCCCGACTCCGATCACCGCGATGCGCCCGCCGGTCTCGAGCGCTGCCAGGTTGGTGGCAAGATTCGGCGCCCCGACGAGCTCGAGGATCACGTCGAAGGGCCCATGCGCCTCCACATTCTCGGGATCGATCGCCGTCGCACCGAGGCGCTCCACCTCATCGCGCAGCCCTGCGTTTCGGACGCTGGCCGTGACGCGTGCGCCGGCGGCGCGGCCGAGCTGCACGGCGGCGGTGCCGACCCCACCGGCCCCCCCGTGCACGAGCAGCCGCTCGCCGGACGCGAGGCCGGCCTGGGTGAAGAGGGCGTCGTGCGCGGTCGTGAACACCTCCGGGGCGCCGCCCGCCTGCGGCCAGTCGAGACCTTCGGGAACGGGCATCGCGCCGCGCTCGTGCACGAGGCAGAGCTCTGCCTGGCCGCCGCCGCCCACGATTGCCATCACGCGGTCGCCCTCATCGAAGCGCCGGGCGTCCGGCCCCCGCGCCGCCACCACGCCGGCGAGCTCGAGCCCGGGAATGTCGGGCGGCGATCCGGGCGGAGCCGGATACTTGCCCCGGCGCTGCAGCAAGTCCGCGCCGTTCAGCCCGGCGGCGCGCACGGCGACCAGGATCTCTCCTCCGGCGGGCTCGGGATCGGCGTGCTCGGCGACGGTGACCTCGCCGTCGCGGATGGTGGCCGCTCGCATCGGGGCGATTCTAGGCCGCGGCGGTCGAGGCGTAGCATCGCCTTGAGACGGTTTCCGGAAGGCAACCCGAGGAGCGTCCGATGAAGGAGCTCTCCTGCGGCGCGGTGGTCCCCAACTGCGACGCGAAGTTCACCGCCGCGAGCGAGAGCGAGATCATGTCCCAGGTCGCAGACCACGCCCGCCGCGTGCACGGCACGGACGATGTCCCGCCCGAGGTCGCCGAGAAGGTGCGGCTGAACATCCGCGAGACGGCTTAAGGGACCCCGGCTACCTGGCGAGCTCGGCGACCAGGCGCTCTACACGCACGAGCCCCAGGTAGCGCCCGGCCTCGTCACAGCAGACGAGCGGCAGGAAGCGCTCCCCCGGCGGACGCGTCATCGCGCGCAGCGCGACCTCCGCCACGCTGCTCGCGGGGACGACGACGAGCGCCGGGTGCAGGGCATCGGAATCGCCGGGGCGACGCGAGCACGCGATCAGCGCGACCGGCCGGCGCTGGGCGTCGACCACGGGCACGAAGTCGCTCGGGACGTCGTCGAACAAGCGGGCCAGCGCGCAGGCGGGAGCAGGCCGCGCATGTCGAGGCCCTTCTCGAGCATCAGCCCCTCGAGCTCCGCGGAGCGCCCAAGCGCCGCCGCTGCGCCGAACCAGGCGTCCGGCGGCGCGTGCGGCGGGCCGGCGAAGCGGGCGAGCAGCTCGTACCCACAGACGATCC
>JACCXP010000134.1 GCA_013696905.1 Thermoleophilaceae bacterium | reverse complement strand
GGCCGCGGCTGGGCGCCGGGGCGCCGGGGCGCCGGGCTGACCGCGGTCGCGGCGTCGTCTCCGCGCGCGACCTATTCACGGCGCTCGTGACTCATTCGCGTCGAGAGCAAGACCGGGAGCGCTTTAGCCGAGCGCGGCAAGCAGTCCGACCGCCCGGCCGCCCGCCTCGGCACCCTCGCCCTTGCTACTCAACGGCCAGCATCACGTCGCTCGCCTTGACGACGGCGACGATGTCCGACCCCTCGGCGATCCCGAGCTCCTCTACCGCCTCGACCGTGATCGAGGCCACGAGCCGCTGACCGGCCACCTCGAGCTGGACGTTCGCGATCGCCTCACCGCGTGAGATCCCCGTGACTCTGCCGCGCAGTTGGTTGCGCGCGCTGATCCTCATCGACTCCTCCTTCACTTGGACGTTCGGAGCGAGAGTAGGCGCGTCGCCGGCGTTGACGAAGGCGGAGGCGGCGTCAGCGATGGCGGGCCCGCGAGGCGACTCAGAAGTGGAGCTAGTCGGGCTCGAACCGACGACCTCCCGGCTGCCAGCCGGACGCTCTCCCAACTGAGCTATAGCCCCAAGGGTCATCAAGTAATGCTCGGCGGAGTTTACACCGGCAACCTGGTCGTTCCGGCACGGCCCGACGTGAAGGTGCACGAGGCAGCGCCCATGCACGAGCGCGACCGGCAGCAGGTAGACCTCGGCTCAGAGGTCCAGGGCGGCGGCAGCGATCTTCGCCTCCGCGGTGCCCTCGGAATACCGGGCTCGTCACACCTCCGAAGCGCAGAACGCACAGCGCCTCGCCTCGACCGGGATCTCGCTCAGGCACTCTGGGCACTTACGTGTCGTGGGGTCCTCCGGCTCGCGGTTTCGCTCGCGCTCGATCAGCGCGTTGACCGGCTTCATGACGAGGAAGAAGACGACCGCCGCGATGATCAGGAAGGCGACCAGGGCGTTGAGGAAGTCGCCGTAGCGGAAGCGGCTGCCGTTGATCGTGAACGACAGCCGCGAGAAGTCGGGCTGTCCGCCGACCGCGGCGATCAGGGGGGTGATCAGGTCGGCCACGAGGGCCGCCACCAGTGCGCTGAACGCCGTGCCGATCACGACTGCCACGGCCAGCTCGACCAGATTCCCTCGCAGCAGGAACTGCCTGAAGTCCTTCAGCATGCGTCCTCCTCACCTGGTTCACCGACGCGCGAGCGCCGATTGTGCGCCACGCGGCCATGACCCGGCGCCCGGCCGGCATCCGTAACGACTCGAGGCCTGAGCTCCGAGGCCACCCCCGCCGAGAGGAAGACCGTGTCCATGTACGCCATACCGATCGCGCTGTTCGCCGTGATTCTCGTCGTCGCGGTGCTCGCGCTGACCGTGTTCAGCAAGCGCAGCAACCGCCACGGCGACAAGAAGGCGCCGTTCGCCGAGGACAAGCGCAGCCCGCTGTGGGCGACCGACGAGGGCTCGGACGCCTAACCGACCGAACGCGCCGGCGCCTCGCCCCAGAGCTGCTCGAGCCTGTAGAAGGAGCGCGCCTCCGGCGTGAAGATGTGCGCGACGCAGTCGAGGTAGTCCATCAGGATCCAGCGAGCCTGGCCTTGGCCCTCGACACGCCGCGGCAGGATGCGGTTGCTGTCTTTTAGGTCCTGGTGGATCGCGTCGTGGATCGCCTTGGTCTGGCGCTCGGTGTTGCCCGTGCAGATCACGAAGTAGTCGGTGTAGCCGACGATCTCGCGCAGGTCTATCACGACGATGTCGGCCGCCTTGCGATCCGACGCGAGCTCGGCGATGCGATCGGCGAGCGCCTCGGGCGCCAGCAAGGCGCCGCTTTGAGCTACCCCTTCGCCGGCGATCAGCCCGCTCCCACCGCGGCGGACGCCCCGTACAGGCTCTTCGCGCCGATGAAGTCGCCCACCTTGTCGGGCACGAGGTAGCGGATCGGCAGTCCCGCCGCCGCCCGTCGGCGCACGAGCGTCGCCGAGACGTCGATGCGGGGCATCTCGAAGAAGGCCAGGCGTTCCCCACCCTCGAGCGACGAGACGGCCTCCGCGATCTCCTCGCGCCGGCGACCATCGCGCTCCGCCACGGCGACCGTGGCGAGCCGCAGGACCTCCTCGGGCTCGCGCCAGGCGGTCGCGAGCGTTGCCGCCTCGTCGCCGCCGAGGATCAGGAACAGCTCGTCTCCCGGGCGGCGGCGGGCAAGCTCGCGCAGGGTGTCCGCCGTGTAGGAGGGGCCGGGCCGCTCCAGCTCGATCTCCGAGAGCTCGAAGCGACCGTCGCCCGTGATCGCGACGCCGCACATCCGCAGGCGCGTCCCGGCGCCCGGGTCCTCCTCGATCTCGCGGTGCGGCGCCTGGCTCACCGGGACGAACACGACGACGTCGAGCTCGAGCGCCACGAACGCCTCCTGAGCGCACACCATGTGCCCGATGTGGGGCGGGTTGAAGACCCCGCCGAACACGCCCAGACGCAAGCCCGCTACGCCCTCACCTGGCCGCTGCCCTCGACCACGTACTTGAACGTGCACAGCTCGCGCAGTCCGATCGGCCCGCGGGCGTGGAGCTTCTGGGTGGAGTTGCCGATCTCAGCGCCCATGCCGAACTGACCGCCGTCGGTGAAGCGGGTGGAAGCGTTGACGTACACGCAGGCGGCATCGACGGCGTCGGTGAAGGCGCGCGCCGACTCCGTGGAGCCCGTGACGATCGCCTCCGAATGGCCGCTGCCGTGGCGGTTCACGTGCTCGATCGCCTGCTCGACGGAGTCGACCACCCGGACCGCCAGGATGCGGGCCAGGAACTCGGTGTCCCAATCGTCCTCGGTGGCGGCGCCGAGCACCGGCGCGAGCGCGGCGCCGGCGAGGGTCCGTCCGCGCGCGTCGACCCGCAGCTCGATCCCCGCCTCGTGGAGCTCCCTGAGCGCGACGGGCAGGAAGTCGGCCGCGATACCCTCGTGCACGAGCAGCGTCTCGGCCGCGTTGCACACTCCCGGACGCTGGACCTTCGAGTTGTAGGCGATCGCCACGGCGTCCCCCAAGTCGGCGGAGACGTCAACGAACACGTGGCAGTTGCCGGACGCTGCGTAGATGACGGGGACGGTCGCGTACCTCGACAGCGTCGTCTTGAGGCCCTCTCCGCCACGCGGGATGATCAGGTCGACGAGGCCCGCCTGGGTGGCGAGGTCGCGCAGCTCCTCGCGCCCGCCGCCGGCGACAAGCGACACGGACGCCGCGGGCAGGCCGGCGGAGACGACCGCCTCGGCGGCGACGGCGGTCAGGACCGCGTTCGAGTGCTCCGCGCTCGACGAGCCGCGCAGTACGACCGCGTTGCCGGACTTGAGGCACAGCGCGGCGGAGTCGACGGTCACGTTCGGTCGCGCCTCGTAGATCACGGCGACGACGCCGAGCGGCACGCGCAGCTTGCGCAGCTCGAGCCCGTTCGCCAGCCGGCGGCCCTCGATCACCTCGCCGACGGGATCGGGCAGCGCGGCCACGCGGCGGACGTCGGCGGCGATCGACGCGATCCGCGCGGGCGTGAGCTCGAGCCGGTCGAGCAGCGCGGCGTCGAGACCGCCCTCGACCCCTGCCTCGGTGTCGCGCGCATTGGCCTCGAGGATCTCGCCGGTGCGGTCCTCGAGCGCCGCCGCCATCGCCTCGAGCGCGGCCTCGCGCGCCCCGGAGTCGACGCGCCCGAGCGTGCGCGAGGCGTCCTTCGCGGCGGCGCAGATGTCGGCTACGGAAGCGGTGGTCGTGGCGATCACGAGAGCGTAGCCCGCGCGCGGTCTCGCGGTGCCCCGCACCCGTCCGTCCCCGGGCTCAATCGAGCACGAAGTAGTCGCGGTGCACGGCCTCCTCGCTCGCACGTGAGAGCAGCGCACGCACCTCAGGCGTCTTCAGCCCCTTGATCCGGCGGAGCTCGTCGGCCGAGTAGTTGACGATCCCCTTGCCGATCGGGCCGTCGCCCTGCGAGGCGACCTCCACCGCGTCACCGGCGTGAAAGGACCCCTCGACGCCCACGACCCCGACAGGCAGCAGGCTCGTGCCGCGCTCACGCAGCGCGCGCTCCGCGCCGCCGTCCACGAGCAGGCGGCCATGGCTCGGCTTTGCGTACTTGAGCCACAGCTTGAAGCTCGACACGCGCGACTCGCGAGCGGGGAAGCGCGTGCCGACGGCCTCGCCGCGCACCAGGCCGGCGATCGACCGCGGCCGCGTGCCGTTGGCGATCGCGGCCGGGATGCCCGCGGCCGTAGCCATCTCCGCGGCAAGCACCTTCGAGCGCATCCCGCCCGACCCGAGCGGCGAGCTCGAGACCCCGATCTGAAGCTGCTCGATGTCGGCGAAGTCACGCACCTCCGGAATCAGCGTCGCCGAGCTGTCGAGGCGCGGATCGGCCGTGTGCAGGCCGTCGGTGTCCGTCAGCAGCACCAGCAGGTCGGCCCCGAGCAGGATCGCCACCTGCGCGGCCAGGAAGTCGTTGTCGCCGAAGGAGATCTCGTCGGTGGCGGTCGTGTCGTTCTCGTTGATCACGGGCAGCACACGCCACTCGAGCAGCCGCCGCAGCGTCTGGCGCGCATTGAGGTAGTGCGTGCGTGCCGACATGTCGAAGAACGTCAACAGCACCTGCGCACTCGGCACCGCGTTCTCCGCCAGCAGCTCGTCGTAGACGCGATAGAGCTTTCCCTGACCGACGGCCGAGGCGCCCTGGAGCTCGTCCATCCCGGAGGGCCGGACCGGCAGCTCCATCAGCCGCATGCCGAGCGCGATCGCCCCCGAGGTCACGAGCACCGGCGAATGCCCGTCTCGGTGCAGCTGCGCAGCCTGCTCGCAGATGCCGCGGATCACGTCGACGCGCACCTCGCCGGAGTCGCCGGCGACGATGCTCGAGCCGAGCTTCACGACGATGATGCTCAAGCGAGCCCGGCCCCCGGGTCGAGCTCGAACACGATCCCGTCGATCTCGACGTCGTCGCCCGGCTCGAACCCCTCCGCGCCGAGCGCGCGGATGACCCCCATCGCCCGCAGCCGGGCCTCGACGTGGCGCAGCGCCTCGTCGTTGCCGATGTCGTGGCGACCGAGCAGCCGCTCGACCGGAGCGCCGCTGACGCGAAAGGCCCCTGGCCCCGTGCGCTCGACGCGGAAGTTCTCATCGGCCCCCGGCCGGTAAAGGCGGTGCTCGGCGAGCGGAGCGTCGTCGTCGTCCTGCTCCGGAGCGAGCACGGCCTGCTCGAGTGGAACGCCGCGGACGATCACGCGGCCCAGCTCGTCCATCCCCAGCCCGGTCGCAGCCGATGTGACGACCACCGCGAGCGCTCGCTCGCCGAGGCGCTCGCGCCACGCTCGCGCGGCCGCCGCGGCGCGCTCCGCGGGCACGAGGTCGGCCTTCGACAGGCAGACGACTCGCGGCAGCCGCTCGAGCCCGGCGCCGTAGTCCTCGAGCTCGGCTTCGACGGTGGCGTGGTTGGCCTGCGGGTCCGAGCCGTCGAGCGGCGCGAGGTCGAGCACGTGCACGAGCAGCCGCGTGCGCTCGACATGAGCGAGGAACTCGTGGCCGAGCCCGGCGCCCTCGCCGGCACCCTCGATCAGCCCGGGGATGTCCGCGACGACGACCTGGCGCTCGTCCACATCAAGCGTGCCGAGCACCGGCTCGAGCGTGGTGAAGGGATAGTCGCCGACCTTCGGGTGCGCGCGCGTCAGCCGTGCGAGCAACGACGACTTGCCCGCGTTCGGCAGGCCGACGAGACCGGCGTCGGCGAGCAGCTTGAGCCGCAGCTCGAGCCACCCCTCCTCGCCGGGCAGGCCGCGCTCGGCGAAGCGCGGCGCCTGTCGCGTGGCCGTCGTGAAGCGACGATTGCCGTGACCGCCCGATCCACCCTCGGCGACCGTCACGCGCTGTTCGGCCAGCGTCAGGTCGTAGCGGGTGCCGCGTTCGGCGTCCTCGACGACGGTGCCCGGCGGCACGGCGACGACGAGCGGCTGCGCGCTCGCGCCATGGCGGTTTCCACCCTCGCCGTTGCCACCGCGCGAGCCCTTGTGGTGCACGCGGCGACGATGCTCCTGGAGGTCGCGCAGCGACGGGTCGCAGACGAGGACCACGTCCGCGCCGCGCCCGCCGTCGCCCCCGTCGGGCCCTCCCTTCGGCACGTGGGCCTCGCGCCGGAAGGAGACGACGCCGTCGCCGCCGGTCCCGGCCTGGACGAAGATCTTGGCGCGGTCGTAGAGCAAGACGCGGGCACCCGGCCCGCAGGCCTAGTCGGGCTGGACGGAGATGACGCGACCGCGCCAGCCGCTCGTGAAGGCGACCGTGCCGGGCCGCGCCGCGAAGATCGTGTCGTCCTTGCCGATGCCGACGCCCACACCCGGCTTGAAGCGCGTGCCGCGCTGGCGGACGATGATCTCGCCGCCGGTCACCGCCTGGCCGGCGAAGACCTTGACGCCCAGGCGCTGGGCGTTCGAGTCGCGTCCGTTGCGGCTTGAGCCGAGCCCCTTCTTATGAGCCATCCTGGTCCTCCTTCGGCTTCCTCGCAGCGGGCTTGCGCGACAGCATCTTGATCTCGGAGATCTCGAGGCGGGTGAGCTCCGAGCGGTGGCCCATCGTCTTCTTGTAGCCGCGCTTGGGCTTGAACTTGAAGACGCGGATCTTCTTGCCGCGCTCGTGCCCGCGAACGACGGCCTCGACCTTCACCTTCGCCAGGTCGTCGGCCCCGAATGCCGTGTCGTCGGAGCGAAAGAGGAGCGGCTGAAGCGCGACGGTCGCGCCCTCGTCGTCGGGCATGCGATCGACCACGAGCGAATCGCCCTTTTCGACGCGGTACTGCTTCCCGCCTACTTTGACTATCGCGTACATGGCATTGAAAGGGCGCCTCTCGGGCGCCACCGCATGCAGTGTAGCCGCGCGGCCGTCCCGCCAAGCTCGGCGCGCAGGACCCCGAGCGCCGGTCGCTCGTCGCCCCGCGGGCCGATGAAGGCGGAGTCCCAGCGTTCGTATGAGTCGACCGACCATTGGTAGAGATAGATCCGCTCGATGCGCGGATCGCTGCGAGCGACCTTGAAGGCCCTGGCGACCGCCGTCGCCGCCCGCCGCTCGTCGTAGGCCCAGTTGACGCGGCCGTTTGCGAGCACGTGCGAGACGATGCCACCGGTCTCCGTCAACCAGACCCTGCCGGGCACGCTCGCCAGCAGGCGAGCCGTCGTCCCCGCGCGCTCCGGCCTGTGGACCTCGACGTAGTTGTGCACGCCCCACAGGGTGGGCTCCGAGGCGGCTGCCTGCCGCACGCGCTCGATCCAGGCGATCATGCCCCCCTGGTCGAGCACGTCGCCGGCCACGACGGTGCAGTCGGCGCAGCGCGATCGGATCAGGTCGTAGTAGCCCGCCACTCGCTCGGGGGACTTCGCCGTCGGCTGGCTCGCGAGGTTGGCCTCGTTCCAGGTCGTGTAGAGGCGCACCCATGGATAGCGCTCGGCAAACGCGACAAACGCCTGCTCGTATTCGCTGACCGCGGGCAGATAGCGCGGTCGCCCGCGCGAGTCGGTGAAAGCGATCAGCGGCTCGCGTCCAGTCGTGCGCGCGGTCGCCAGCCACTCGTCCAGGCGCGCGCGCTCGGGCCCGTCCACCAGCGCCACGTCCCAATCCACCACTATTCGCACGCGCGTTATGTCGAGCTGCTGGAAGCGCGGGTCGGCGAACATCCTCGACCGCTGGTCGCCCATGCCGACCTCGAGCGCCGCCGCCGGCGTCGCCACGACGGCGAGCAGGAGGCTCGCTGCCGCGAGCGGGATCAGTCGGAGGAGGCGGTTCACGAAGGAACTGGCGCGATCGGACTCGTGCGCACCCGGCACGGTAGAGCCTGTGGCGGCCGAACGCCGGCTCGCGCGCCACTCCTAGACTCGGCACGGCAATGAGGCTCTTTCGCTTGCTCTTCGGCGCGCTCGCGGCCGGCCAGGTCGGCTACTCGTTGCTGCCGGAGCGCCGCCGGCCGGCGGCGACGCGCGCGATCGTCCTGGTGATGCTGGCGACGGCGCTCGCGGAGGCGACGGC
>JACCXP010000125.1 GCA_013696905.1 Thermoleophilaceae bacterium | reverse complement strand
CTGTTCGCCATGTCGGCGCCTGCCAAAGGTGCGGTTTTCCCGGAGGTCCTGCCTCCGGGCGAGTCCAGCCCGCGAATGCTTTGCGCGGGGCGCCGACCTTCTACCTCGGGTCGGCAACCGCTCCATAGGGTTTAGCAGAGGGCTGCGCGTGCTCGCCGGCGTGGGCCCGCGCGTCGCGCGTGAATGGCGAAGGGAGGCGGCGTCAGCCTGCCGCCGAGCCCGCGCCACCCAGATAGGCGGCGCGCAGCGCCTCGCTGCCGGCGAGCTCACCGCTTGGGCCCTCGAGCTGGACCGCGCCCTGGCTGAGCACGTAGGCGCGGGCGCATAGACCTAGGGCGCGGGCTTCCTCCTGCTCGATGACCAGCATGCTCATCCCCTCGTCGCGTAGGCGGGCGAGCACGCCGAAAATCGACTCGACGGCGCGCGGCATCAGGCCGAACGACACCTCGTCAATGACGAGCAGCCTTGGCCGCCCGGCCAGGGCGCGGGCGAGCGAGAGCATCTGCCGCTCGCCCCCCGAGAGCGTGCCGGCCCTCTGCGTGCGTCGCTCGGTCAGCACTGGGAAGAGCTCGAGCCCGATCCGCGTGTCCGCGTCGCGCCCGCTGACGCGGAGGTTCTCCTCGACGGTGAGGTCGCCGAACACCCGGCCGCCCTCCGGCACGACGCCGAGCCCGGCGCGCTGGCGCTCCCAGGGCGGCAGGCGGGTGACGTCACGGCCCTGGAGCTCGATCGTCCCGGCCACCGGGCGTTCCCATCCGGCAAGGGCTCGCACGAGCGTGGTCTTTCCGGCGCCGTTTGCTCCCAGAAGGCACACGGCCGCCCCGGCGCCGACGCTCAGGTCGCAGCCCTTGAGCGCCTCGATCGCGCCGTAGCGCACGACGAGGCCCTCAACGCGTAGCATCGCCGGCCTCCGTCCCGGTCCCGAGGTACGCGTCGATCACCTCGGGGTTCGTGCGCACCTCCTCCGGCGCACCCTCGGCGAGCTTGCGACCGGCGGTGAGGACCACGGCCCGGTCGGCGACCCGCAGCGCGAACTCGACGTCGTGCTCGACGAGGAGCATCGTCAGTCCCTGCTCGCGCAGCCGCCGCAGCAGCGCCTCGAGCGCCGCCTCTTCGGTGTCGCGCAGGCCAGCCGCCGGCTCGTCGAGCATCAGCAGCCGCGGCGAGAGCGCGAGCGCTCGGGCGATCTCGAGCAGGCGCAGGTGGCCGAGCGGCAGCTCGCCGGCGAGGCGCTCCATCGATTCGCCGAGCCCGACATCGCCCAGGAGGGCCTCGGCCCGCTCGATGTCGGCGGACGAGCGCGCGCGCCGCAGCAGCCCGCCGAGCCGGTAATAGCGCGCGCGGCCGAGTCCTACGAGGACGTTGTCGCGCACGGTCAGCTCGTGGAACGGGCGCGCGACCTGGAACGTCCGCGCCACGCCGGCGAGCGCGTTGCGGTGCGGGGGGCGCCCCGAGACGACCCTTCCGTCGAGCACCGCCCGCCCGCGCGCCGGGCGGACCGCCCCGGCGATCGCATTGAACAGCGTCGTCTTCCCCGCCCCGTTAGGGCCGATTACCGCCACGAGCTGGCCCCGCTCGACGTCGAAGCTCACCCCGTCGAGCGCCGTCAGCCGGCCGAAGCTGACGCTGAGCTGCTCGGCCGCGAGGAAGCTCATGTCGCCGCGCGGCGGGGTCGGAGCCGGCCCAGCGCCCGGTCCCCCAACCCTCCATGCCCCATGATGCCGCCGGGCAGAAAGCTCACGGTGATCACGAGGACGAGCCCGAAGATCGTGTAGCGGTAGTCCGCCAGCGGCCGCAGGATCTCCGGCAAGGCTGTCAGCACCGCCGCCCCGACGATCGCGCCCGGCACGGTGCCCAGCCCGCCGAGCACGAGCATCGCCATCACCTGGATCGAGATGACGAAGGCGAAGTTCTGCGGGAAGACATTGCCGAGGAAGTAGGCGTACAGCGCGCCGGCCAGTCCGGCGAGCAGCCCGGCGAGGGCGAACGCGACGACTTTGAGCTGGGCGGCCGGCACGCCAATCGTCCGCGCCGCAAGCTCGTCCTGGCGCACGGCGGCGAAGCCGTAGCCGAGCCACGAGCGCTCGACCCACCGGCTCGCGAACCCGGCCAGCAGCGCGAGCGCGACGACGAGCCCCGCGTACGCGCCGATCTGAAGCGTGACCGGGCCGATCGCCGGCAGGGGAATCGCCACGATGCCCTGCGCGCCGCCGAACGCGTCGGTGTATTGCAGGATCGCCACAACGATGAAGTTGACTCCGATCGTCGCGAAGACGAGGAAGTCGTCCTTGACGCGCAGGGCGAGCAGGCCGAGCGCGGCCGCGGCGACGCCGGTGATCGGCATCGCGGCCAGCACGGCGGGGACGAACCCGAAGCCCGTTCGGGTGCTGAGCATCGCCGCCGCGTAGGCTCCGATCGCGAAGAACGCCGCCTGGCCGAGCGACACCTGGCCGGCGTAGCCGGTGATGAGGTTGAGGCTGAGCGTGAGGATGGCCCAGACGCCGCCGCTCGCGATGACGGAGAGAACGTACTGGCTCATGCGCGCGCCCTCCCGAACAGGCCCTGGGGCCGGACGATCAGCACGATCACGAGGATCAGGAAGGCGATCGCATCACGGGGCAGCACGAAGCCGGCATTGGCGATCAGCAGCGTCTCGGCGAAGGCGAGGACGAACCCGGCCACCACCGGGCCGAGTACGGCGCCCAGGCCGCCAAGCACGACGATGACGAACGCCTTGTATGAGGGCACCTCGCCCATGAAGGCGAAGACCGACTCCGTGTAGACGGCGACGGTCACCCCAGCGGCCCCCGCGAGCGCCGAGCCGACCGCGAACGTCGACGCGATCGCGCGCTCGACGCTCACTCCGCTGGCGCCCGCCAGCTCGCGATCCGAGGCCGTCGCCCGCCACTGCAGGCCGATGTCGCTGCGGCGGAAGAGCACGGCAAGCGCGAGCAGGAGCGCGGCGGTTACGACGAGGACGTAGAGCGCCTCCGGGGAAACCGTGGCGCCGAGCACGCCGACGGACGGCAGCCCCGGATCGGCCTGCATGGCCAGCCGGTCGGAACCCATGAGCCAGGGCTTGGAAAGCAGGTCCTGGATCACGATGAACGCGCCGATCGACGCGATCAGCGGCACGTAGCGCGGTGCCTCGAGCAACCGCCGGTACATCAGCGCGTAGATGAGCCACCCGCTGAGCGCCCCGGCGGCCATCCCGCCGACGAGCGCCACCCACACCGAGCCGGTCTGACCCCACGCGAGGTAGCCGACGTAGGCGCCGATCGTGTACACCCCCGCGTGCGCCACGTGAATGATCCGCAGAATCCCGTAGATCATGCTCAGGCCCACGGCAAGCAGCACGTAGGTCGAGCCGAGCGTGAGGGCGGTCAGCGCGTCCTGCATCCCGCGAGCCGGGTGGTCGGCGCGATCGGCGTACTCGCGATCACGGGGGCGTGATGAGGCTCGGGTCGCGGAACGTTGCGTACCGGTGGAAGTCGCCGCCCTTGACGACCTGCGCGAGGCCCTCACGGATGCCGTTGCGCTGCGGGGAGAAACCGGTAATCCCGGTCACGGACCCCTCGAGCGCCTTGACCTCCTTGAGGCCTTCGACCAGCTTCTTGGCGTCCGCGCCCCCGGCGCGCTTGAGCGCCTCGGCGGCCAGCAGCACCGCGTCATAGGTCTCGGCGCCGACCGCGTCCGCCTTGACGCCGGTCTTCTTCTCGTAGCCCGAGAGGAAGTCCTTCACCGCCGGGTTGCTCGAGTCGCGATCGAGCTCGGTCGTGAAGATGATCCCCTCGGCGTTCTTGCCGGCGAGGTCGATCAGCTTGGGCGAGTCATAGCCCTCGACGCCGACGATCTGCGCCTTGAGACCAAGCTCCGCCGCCTGGTTGGCGATATCGGCGGCGTTGTTGTAGTAGCCGGGCGCGTAGAGCACGTCGGGCGACTTCGCCTTGATGCCCCCGAGCACGGTGCGAAAGTCCTTCTCCTCCAGGGGGTACTTCGAGTCGGAGACGATCTGCCCACCGTTCTGCTTGACGTAATCGCGGAAGGCCTTCGTCAGCCCGGTCCCGAAGTCGTTGTCCACGTAGAGGATCGCGACCTTCTTGCCCTTCAGGTTGTCCAGCGCGAGCTTGCCGGCCACCTTGCCCTGGACCGAGGCGAGCTCGCCGATGCGCCAGATCTGCTCTCCGACCTGCGTGATCTCCGGGTCGACCGCGTACGCGGCGATCATGACCTTGTTCGAGCGGGCGAAGATTGGCGCGGCGGCGCGGGTCTGCGCCGAATAGCTCCCGGACACCGCGATGTCGACGTTGTCCTGGCGCACGAGTTTTTGCGCGATGGTCGCCGCCTGATCGGGCTTAGAGGCGTCGTCGTAGACGACGAGCTTGAGCTCCTTGCCCTGCACGCCGCCGGCGGCGTTGACCTTCTCGACGGCAAGCTTCGCCGAGTTGACGGCGCTCTTGCCGTCGGAGGCGGCGAAGCCGGTGGTCGGCGCGAAGATGCCGATTTTGTAGGTGCCGCCGCCTCCGGCGCCGGAGTCCTCGCCACCGCAGGCCGCGAGCCCCAGGGCGAGTAGGGCGGCGGCGGCCGTGACGATCGCCGGCGGGCGCGACGAGCGACGGCTCCTTTGCAGGCGGACTGCCGATGGAGTGCTCATGAGCTTCTCCCTCCCAGGGTGACGCGGGACTGTTGGGCGGGACGGGCGACGATCCGCCCGTCCTTGATGACGGTGTGGACGAGGTTGATCCCGAAGCGGTCGAGGACCATGCCGTGCTCCGGCACGTCCCACACGACGATGTCGGCCCGCTTGCCGGGCTCGATGCTGCCGCGGTCCCGGTCGAGGTCGAGCGCGTGCGCGGCGTTGATCGTCGCCATATGCCAGCTCTCGGCAGGGGTCAACCCGAACAAGCGCGCGGCAAGCTGGATCGTCGTCTGCATCGACGGCGCCGGGCAACTGCCGGGGTTGTAGTCGCACGACAACGCTACGCACGCGCCGGAGTCGACGAGGCGGCGAGCGACCAGCGGCAGGTGCGGCTTGACCGGCGGACGCAGCTCGCCGCCCTCGACGCGGGGCGTCAGCTCCAGCAGGTGCAGCGCGACCCCCGGCAGCATGACGGCGACGGTGCGCGAGCCGGCCAGCGCCTCGATGCCGGCGTCGCTGACGCAGTCGAGGTGGTCGGCCGAGGCGGCGCCGAGCTCGGTGGCGAGGCGGGCTCCGCCGGCGTCGCCGGTTTGGTC
>JACCXP010000088.1 GCA_013696905.1 Thermoleophilaceae bacterium | reverse complement strand
CAAACGGCCGTCCGCTAGGCTTCGAGCGTCCCGCGGGCGTAGTTCAGTTGGTTAGAACGCCGGCCTGTCACGCCGGAGGTCGCCGGTTCGAGTCCGGTCGCTCGCGTAGCTGCAAATGAGGGGTTTTTGCCCCTCCGCCTCCGTAGAGCCAGCGCCCAAATAGCGCCCACGGGCGTCCGAGCGCCTCACCACGGTCGGGCCGGCGGACCGAGTTGCCACAGCTCGTCGAGATGAGCGACGACGTGCTCGAGACCTGCGGTCGGCAGGTCCCGCACCACGAGGCGGGTCTTGACGTGGTTGATCCCGTCGTGGGCCTGCCGGCGACCGTTGCGTCTTGCTCGGAGAATGCGGAGAGCAGCCGCCAGTAGCTGCGCCGGGCAAGGCGGAGCGGCAGCTGGCTTCGCATTCGCCGCCCACTGGATCGGTTCCCGCCGAGCGGAAAGGGCCCTCTAGGCCGTTGCTGACCGGTCGTCGCCCTTCAGGAGCCAAGCGACCGCGATGCCGAGCACGCCGAGCGTCAAATGGATCAGGTTGTCGACGACGCTGTATTCGCTGGGAAGCAGCCCAAACAGGCCGGGCACGATGAAGCCAAGCACCCCCACCAGCAGATAGACCACGCCGAGCCCACCGACCACGCTGCGGAGGAGTCCGCTGTCTTGCCGGAAGAAGCCGACGTAGGCCATCAGACCGCCCGTGACGAGGTGGATGATGTCCTCGGCGATGTCGATGTTCAACAGCCCGCCCAGCGACTGGTCCCCCAGCAGCAGGCCCACGACGCCGATCAAGATGATCACCACACCGACGACTTGTGCGTATTGCCTCACCGCCATGTCAACCCTCCTTTAAGGTTCGTTCCTCGGGAGCTTACTTTCTGAGGCGGCAGGCTCATGTCCGCCAAGTCGTGCGCCGAGGCCTGGGGCGAGTAGCGTCGGGGAGCCGCCCGTCTCGCAGCTCACGGCGCGGACCCCCTGGCCGCGCGTCGACCTCCGTCAATCGCGTCAGGGACCGGCTTTGCGGGAGTCCGCCGTGCTGGCACGCTTCCGGCGGGTGCGGACACCGCCGGCCTCCAGGGGCCTGTTGCGCTTCGACGGGCTTCACCGTTCGACAACTTGTGTGCACGCACAAATCGCGGAGGGCGGTCGGTGCCCGGTTCGTACAACGCCGAACACCCTTGTCCGGTCGCTTCGCCGTTCTCGGCTTCATGGAACGAAGCAGGGCCCGAGACGGGGGGAGCGGAGGAGGAGTGATTCGAACCCCGGACGCCGTCCCAAGAGGATCCCGGCGCTCCGGCCCCGGGCTTGCACTGGAGCCGGAACAAGATGAAGCCACTTAGCTCCGTCCGTGCTTCGGAGGAGGAGCCCAGCCCGTTCAGGCCGGAGCGGAGGGCTTGTCCCGGGGGCGCCCGGGAGTAGGGTCGGTCACGGGGGACTCAGGACGTAGCTGCGCCGCTAGCGCCCGTCCAGGGACACGCTGCGCCCTCGCTTCGCTCGGTCCTTCGGACTGCCCTTGACCCTCGCGCCCGGCTCCGCTTGGAAGCGCAACCAGGCGGGCGGGCGGGGCCTGCCGGGACGAAGAGCCAGCGCCCACACAGCGCCCATGCGGGCGAAATCGTCCGAGACCGGGGTCGGCCGCTGACCCACAGCGAAAGGGCCACAACTCGCTCCCAGAGCTGGATCGCGCCCCATCCGGCATCATCCCAATAGACGGCCCGGGCGACCTGTCACGCCGGAGGTCGCCGGTTCGAGTGCGGTCGCTCGCGTAGCTGCAAATGCGCGTTTGCGATCTCGGCCGCGGCCACGACGGAGAGGCCCTACCCGGTCCTGGTCCTCACCGGTCGTCGCGGTCGCGTCCTGCCGCTACTTCTTGTCGAGCGCGTCGGCCTTGTGAGCGGCCTCGCTGCCCGACTTGTCGCTCTTGACGAGGAACTTCGGATCGTCCTTCGAGGCCTTGACCTCGTAGCGCTTGATCTTCGTGTCAGAGGTCAGCTTCTGCTCGACTTTGCCGTGGGTCTTGCCCTGGGGCGCGTTCCACTCGACCTTGTCGCCTTGCTCGAGGTCATCCGCCATCGTCACTCCTTTGTCGCCAGTTGCACGGGCTACGCCGGGCGACCTGGCGGGGATCACCCTGACGCAGCCTATGCTCCCGCGCCGTGAAGGTCTCAGAGCTCTGGCGCTACCCGGTCAAGTCGCTCCAGGGGGAGCGGGTCGAGTCGGTGGCGGTCACGCACGAGGGGCTCGAGGGGGATCGGCGGTTTGCGATCTACGACCTCGACAGCGGGCGCGGGCTGACCGCGCGACGCGTCCCGGAGCTCTTGTTCGGCTCGGCGCGGCTGGCGGGCGACGGCAGCGTCGAGATCACGCTTCCCGACGGCTCGCCCGCGGACGACGACCAGGCGCTATCGGCTTGGCTCGGGCGGCCGGTGGCGCTGCGCTCGGCCGACGCCGGGGTCGAGCGCCGCTACGAGAACGTGATCGACTTCGAGCACGAGCTCGCGAGCGAGTGGGAGGACTTCGAGGGCCCCGGCGGCGCGTTCCACGACTCGGCCGGGGCACGGCTGTCGCTTGTCTCGAAGGCGACGATCGGGTCGTGGGACCGGCGTCGCTTCCGCTCGAACGTCCTGCTCGAGGGCGCGGGTGAGGACGCGCTCGTCGGGACGACCGTTCGGCTCGGCGACGCCGTGGTCGCGATCGAGATGCGCATGGAGCGTTGCGTGATGACGACGCGACCCCAGCCTGGCGGGATCGAGCGAGACCTCGACGTGATGCGGACGATCGCCCGCGAGCGCGACGCGTGCCTCGCGGTCGGTGGCCTCGTGACCCAACCCGGCGTGACCCGGGTCGGGGACGAGCTGCTCGAGATCTGACGCCGACGCGCTCAGGGCAGCTCGCCGAAGAAACGCCAGATCGCCTCGCTCGCATCCGGGCCACGGGCGTCGCTCCACGCCGCTCCGGCCGCCCCTCCCGACCAGGCGTGGCCGAGGCCCGCGACCTCGAGGTACTCGACGGCGGACCGACCGCGCGCGTCGCTCCAGCGGCTGAGTGTGTGGGCGTGGCCCCCGGTGACCTGCTCCCGCACGACCTCGGAGGGGCGCGAGAGCTCGCCGTCGAGCGACTCGTGCGGGGCCAGGGTGTTCGCTCCGAGCCACTGCTCGACCAGCCGCGCACCGTTCACCGGCGACACGATCGAGTCGGAGGTGCCGTGGATCACGATCGTCGGCATCGGGCGGCGGCGCTCGCCCATCGCAGCCAGCGTCTCGGCATGACCGTTGCCCTTGCGCGCCCCGCGGGCCATCGCCCGGAAGGCCGCCTCCTGGCTCGTCGCGGCGGCGTAGGGAAGTCCCGAGTGCACGGCAAGCCCCGCGAACAGCTCGGGATAGTTCGCGGCCAGGATGGCGGCCATCGCCCCTCCGGCGGACATGCCGGCGAGGAAGATGCGCTCGGGGTCGATCGGTGTCTCCGAGCCGCCTGCCGCCACCGCCTGTGCGATGCCCGCGATCACGGCGGGCTCGCCGGCTGCCCGTTGCTGGTGGGCGGGTAAGAACCAGTTCCAGCAGCCCTGGCCGTTGTGCTGCCCGCTCTGCTGCGGGTAGGCGACGACGAACCCGTGGCGGTCGGCGACCTCGTTCATCTTCGTCGAGCGGGCGAGGTCGGCCGCCGACTGCGTGCAGCCGTGGAGCATCACGACCAGGGGGACTGGGCCGCGGGCGGCGACCCCGGAGGGCTCGTAGACGAAGTAGGCGCGGCTGCCGCCGGCGCCGGTGTGGGAGAAGCGCTGCCAGGTCCCGTCTCCACCGGGCTGCTCACCCGTGCTTCGGGACGCGCGCGTCATCGCAGGCATCCCGTGGGGTCGCGGGAGGATCGTCGGACGGGCGAGCCGGAGGGGGCCCCGCCGTGCTGCGGCGTGGCTCGCCTGGATGGTTGCGAGGTTGGTGGCGTAGAGGTCACGCCGCCAGGCGTGCGGTTTCATGGGTTGCGTTATATATCACGCACTGCTCCGCTGTCAACCCCATGGTCGTTCGCTTTGCACCCAAAACTCGCTTGGCAAGTACGGCATTCTAACTGCCACCGGTGAAAGAGCGGTAGATGCTCAGGAGCGCGAACTTCTGTGGCCCCGTGAGGCCGGGGTCGGCTTGGATCGCCGCCTCAGTACCGCCTCCGCCGTCGTCCACGCCCCCCT
>JACCXP010000406.1 GCA_013696905.1 Thermoleophilaceae bacterium | reverse complement strand
CGCCTACGCCGCGCTCGGCGGCTCGCTCACGAACCTCTCCTCGCCGCTCGCCGTAGTGGGGCTGGTGGTCCTCGTGGCCACCGGGCTGCTCGGCGCCGAGGCGGTCCGCCGCGCCGTCACGCGCTCGCGGTCGGCTCGCGCGGCGTTCACGGAGCTACGCGGTGAGCGTGATGCGCAGCTACCCGAGGGCCCGGACCGCGGCCGTCGCGACGACCGCGAGTGCGACGACGACGAGCACCGGAGCCCGTAGCGCCAGCGCGAGCGCGGCGACCGCGACGCCCACCGCCTTTGGGTCGAGCACGAGATGCTGGTCCTCGCCGAAGGTCTCGACAACCACGAGCGCCGCGAGCAGCGCCGGAGCGAGCAGCGCGATCACGCTCGACACTCGGGGAGGCAGATCTCCACCGCCCACCAGCACCGGCCCGGCCGCCTTGATGGCCGCGCTTGCCACGGCGACCGCGGCGATCGTGATCCACAGCGTCGTCATCGCCTGAGCGCGATCAGAGCGGCAGCGCAGGCCGCGATCACGGGCACGCCCGCCGGCGTGAACGGCACGAGCGCGAGCGCCAGAGCACCCCCGAAGAAGGCAGCCGCCAGCGCTCGTCGGGTGTGAAGCTCCTCCCACAGCAAGATCAGGAAGAGGCGGGAAAGACCGCGTCGAGCCCAGCCGGACGCCGCTACGGCCCCGCAGGCCCGTCAGGGGAGACGCGTGCCCCGAGCTTGACCATCACATGCTTCGCCACGGTGTAGTCCTCGAGCGAGTAGACCGACATGTCCTTTCCGTAGCCCGACTGCTTGAAGCCGCCGTGGGGCATCTCGGAGACGATCGGGATGTGGTCGTTGACCCACACGGTTCCGAAGCGCAGCCGCCGTGCCGAGTCCATCGCCCTGCCAACGTCCTGCGTCCACACGCTCGCCGCGAGCCCGTAGGGCACGCCGTTCGCATACTCGATCGCCTGCTCGTCCGAGTCGAAGCGCTGCACGGTCACGACCGGGCCGAATATCTCGCGCTGCACCATCTCGTCGTCCTGGCGCAGGCCGGCGATGACGGTCGGCTCGAGGAAGTAGCCTTCCCCCTGCGGCGCCTTGCCGCCCACAACGCGCTCGGCGTGGGACGGGGCACGCGAGAGGAAGCCCTCCACACGCTCGCGCTGGGACTGCGAGACGAGCGGCCCTAGCTCTGTGTCCTCGCTCATCGGGTCGCCGATGGCGAGCGAGCCGGCGGCCTCCCCGAGCGCGGCGACGAAGTCGTCGTACACGCGCGGGCCGGCGATCACGCGGCTCGCCGCCGTGCAGTCCTGCCCGGCGTTGAAGTAGCCCGCCACCTTGACCGCCTCGACCGCCTGCTCGATGTCGGCGTCGTCGAACACGACCACCGGCGCCTTGCCGCCGAGCTCGAGGTGGACGCGCTTGACCGTCTCGGCTGCCGCGCGCGCCACCGCCTTGCCGGTTCCGACGTCGCCCGTGAGCGAGACCATCGCGACGTCGGGGTGTCGCATCAGCGCCGCGCCGGCCGGCTCCCCGTGCCCGAAGATCACGTTCAGCACCCCGGGCGGCAGGTGCTCGGCACAGATCTCGGCCAGGCGGGCCGCGGTCATCGGCGTCTGCTCGGAGGGCTTCAGCACGACGGTGTTGCCGGCGGCGAGCGCCGGGCCGATCTTCCAGACGGCCATCATCAGCGGGTAGTTCCACGGCGCGACCTGGCCGACGACGCCGACCGGCTCGCGGCGCACCATCGAGGTGTAGCCGCGCATGTACTCGCCGGCCCCCGGCGCGTCGAGCATCCGCGCCGCGGCCGCGAAGAAGCGCAGGTTGTCGACGATGAACGGGAGCTCCTCGCGCATCGCCTCGATCGGCTTGCCGACGTTGAGCGACTCGAGCTGACACAGCTCCTCGCCCTGCTCCTCGACCGCGTCCGCGATCCGCAGCAGCGCGAGCGAGCGCTCGCCGGGGGGCGTCTCCGACCATCCCTGGAAGGCGCCCGCCGCCGCCTTCACGGCCACGTCCACGTCAGCCTCGCCCGAGAGCGGCGTGAGGGCGATCTGCTGACCCGTGGCCGGGTTCAGCACGGGCTCGCTGCCCTCGGACGCCGATCGCTCCTCGCCGCCGATGTGATTGCGGATCTCCTTGAGCGCTGCGGTTGCCATCGTGAACGTCCTTTCGATTGGTGTCAGGCGGCCTGGGCCGCGGAGGAGGCGAGTGCTTCCTCGACCGGCATGAAGGCGAATCCGGTGTCGTGTGCGACGGCTGCGTGCGTGACGTGGCCGCGCGCGACGTTGACCCCGGCTCGCAAGCCCGGGTCGCGCGCGATCGCCTCGCGCACGCCGTGCTCGGCGAGCGCGACCGCGTAGGGGAGCGTTGCGTTCGTGAGCGCGAAGGTGGAGGTGATCGGCACCGCGCCCGGCATGTTGGTGACGCAGTAGTGGGTGACGCCGCCCTCGACGTAGGTCGGATCGGAGTGGGTCGTCGGGCGCGAGGTCTCGAAGCATCCACCCTGGTCGATCGACACGTCGACGAGCACCGCATGCTCCTTCATCAGCCCCAGCTGCTCGCGTGTGATCACCGACGGCGCGCGCGCGCCATGCACGAGCACCGCGCCGATCACGAGGTCGGCGCGCGGCAGCATCTGCTCGATCGCGAGCGAGGATGAGAAGACCGTCGAGGCCCGCCCGGCGAAGGCAACGTCGAGCTCGCGCAGGCGCTCGAGCGAGCGGTCGAACACGTACACGTCCGCCTCCATGCCGATCGCGATGAACGCCGCGTGCATGCCGACGACGCCGCCCCCGATAACGAGCACCGTCGCGCCCGGCACGCCGGGCACGCCGCCCAGCAGGATCCCGCGCCCGCCGAGCGGCTTCTCGAGCATGAAGGCCCCGGCCTGCGTCGCGATCTTGCCCGCAACCTCGCTCATCGGCGCGAGCAGCGGCAGCCGCCCGCCCGGGTCCTCGACGGTCTCGTATGCGACACAGGTGGCGCCCGAGTCGCACAGCCCGCGCGTGAGCTCGGGGGCGGGCGCGAGGTGGAGGTAGGTGAAGAGCGTGTGCTCGGGTCGTAACAGCTCGACCTCGGTGGCCTGCGGCTCCTTGACCTTGAGGATCAGCTCGGCCTCGCCGAAGACGGCCTCGGCGCCCGCCACGATCCGCGCCCCCTGCTCCTCGTACTCGGCGTCGGGGATGGCGCTGCCCTCCCCGGCTCCGGCCTGGATCAGCACTTCGTGATCGCGCCCGGTGAGCTCGCGCACCCCCGCAGGTGTGATCGCGACGCGGTACTCGTCGGGCTTGACCTCGGTGGGAACTCCGATCTTCATGCGGGCAGGGCCTCCGTTGTGTCGACGGTTGACGCTCATCGGACGAGCTCGCGTCCACGCAGCGCGAGCCAGAACTCGATCCGGTCACGCGAGCACGTGAGGTCGCGCCCGGTCAGCTCCTCGATGCGGCGGATCCGATAGCGCAGCGTGTGGCGGTGACAGAAGAGCTCGCGGGCGGCGCTCTCCCACTGTCCGTTGTGCTCGATGAAGGCCTCGAGCGAGCGCTCGAGCTCGCCGCCGCCGAGCCCTTTGCCGTTCGCGTGCTCGAGCGGCCCGAGCACGGAGTCGCAGTAGAGGCGCAGGGCCTCGTCGTCCTGGAGCGACAGGATCAGCTGGAAGGCCCCGAGGTCGCGGTAGGAGGCAACCTCGGGCGGTCCGTCGCCGTTGGCGGCGAGCGCCGAGGCCTCGAGAGCGCAGCGCGCCTCGTGGAAGGCTTTCCGC
>JACCXP010000004.1 GCA_013696905.1 Thermoleophilaceae bacterium | reverse complement strand
GCAGCGGCAGGCTGGGGCCGATCTTCAGCGTCGAGGCGCGCCTCGGGGGGACGCTCGCTTGCCATACCTGACCGCCTTCGCCGACCACCTCAGCGCGCCGCGCGGGCGTGGGCGTCTGGCAGGCGCTGCCCACACCGGGGCGGCCGGGGGGGCCGCCTGTGGCGACCTTGTGCGGATCGGCCTGCGTGTCGAGCGCGGAACGGTGGCCGAGGTGGGCTTCGATGCCCGCGGCTGCGGGGCGACCCTGGCGGCCGGCAGCGCCGTCGTCGAGCTCGTGGAGGGCTTGCCGCTGCTCGCCGCTGCGCGACTGAGCGCCGCGGACGTCGCCGGCGCGCTCGGCGGGCTCGTGCTCCCGAAGCGCCACGCTGCCGAGCTCGCCTCAGACGCCCTCCACGGCGCGATCGGCGCGGCGATTCGGGACCCCGCCACCCGCCTCCCGCCGGTGGCCGACCGGACGCTCGTGGCGATGAGCGGCGGCGTCGACTCCGCCGTCGCGGCGCTGCTCGCGCGCGACGCGGGCGAGGAGGTGGTGGCGGTCACGCTCGAGCTGTGGGCAGATCCCGCCGGCGACGGCGACGCCTCGTGCTGCTCGCCGCAGGCACTTCTCGGCGCGCGCTCGCTCGCGCACCGGATGGGGCTTGCCCACCTCTCGCTCGACCAGCGCGAGCGCTTCCGCGCACGCGTGGTCGACGACTTCCTGTCGGAGCACCAGGCGGGGCGCACGCCCAACCCGTGCGTGCGCTGCAACGGGCTCGTGCGCTTCGACGCGATGCTCGAGCTCGCCGAGCGCCTGGGCGCCGGGCGGCTCGTGACCGGGCATTACGCCCGCATCGAACGCGACGGCGAGGGACCGCTGCTGCGCGCCGCGGCCGACCCGGAGAAGGATCAGACGTACATGCTCGCGCGCCTCGCCCCGGCGCAGCTCGATCGGCTCGGCTTCCCGCTGGGCGCGCTCCACAAGGCGGAGGTGCGCGAGCTCGCACGCGCCGCAGAGCTGCCCGTCGCCGACAAGGCCGAGAGCCAGGACCTCTGCTTCCTGGCGGGAACGGGCAGGGAGCGCTTCATGGCGAGGCACGCGAGCGGCGAGGCGAGCGGGCGTGGCGAGATCCTCGACCTGGGCGGCCGGGTGCTGGGAGCGCACGAGGGGCAGGAGCGCTTTACCGTCGGCCAGCGGCGGGGCATCGGCCTGGCGGCGCCAGAGCCGCTCTACGTGCTCGAGAAGGACGCGCGCGCGAACCGCGTCACCGTCGGACCGCGTGCTGCCCTCGCCACCCGACGCGTGCGCCTCGCCGGCGGAGAGCTGCACCGCCCCGGCGCCCGTATCGACGGGGTGAAGCTGCGCTACCGCTCGCGGGCGACGCGCTGCCGGATCGAGGGCGATCCGCCGGCCGGGCGCCACGAGGAGCTCACGCTGGCGCTCGAGCAGCCGGTGCACGGCGTCGCTCCGGGTCAGACCGCGTGCCTGCTCGAGGGCGAGCGCGTCGTCGGGTGGGCGACCATCCGTGGGGGCCACGTTGCCGCCTGAGGTGCTCGCCGCGGGGGAAGGCGCGGCGGAGCGCGTCGAGCTGGAGTCTCCGCCAGGGCCGGCGAGCTCGATCGCGCGGCTCGTGCTCGGGGGGATCGCTGACTGCCTGCGCCTCGGCGTCGACGAGCTCGACGACCTGCAGCTCGCGGTCGAGCGCCTGCTCGCAGAGGCGCGCGGGCCGGAGCGGGTCCGGCTCGCGTTCGAATGGACCGACCAGACGCTTCGCACCTACGTCGGGCCGCTGCCCGAGCAGCCGATCGCGGCGGCGCTCGAAGCGAGCGAACGCGCCCGCGGAGAGCTCGACCTGCGGCGGGTGCTCGAGACCCTCGTCGACTCGGTCGCGATCGAGCAGGTCAGCGGCGATGGCCTCGTGGTCCGCCTCGAGAAGCACGTCCCGCGCCCGTGAGTCGATGACCACGTGGTCCCCGTCCGAGCGCGCGCGCTACGACCGCAAGCTCCTGCGCCGCTACCACGAGCACGGCGACGCGTCGGCGCGCGAGGCACTGGTGCGTCGCCATCTCCCGCTCGTGCGCTCGCTCGCGCGGCGCTACGCCGGGCGCGGGGAGGCGCTCGAGGACATCGAGCAAGTCGGCACGATCGGCCTGATCAAGGCGATCGACCGCTACGAGCTCTCGCGCGAGGTCGCGCTCACGACCTACGCAACCCCGAACGTCGTCGGCGAGATCAAGCGCCACTTCCGCGACAAGGCCTGGACGATCCGCGTCCCGCGCCACCTCCAGGAGCTGAACGGCAAGCTGTCGAAGGCGATCGAGCGCCTGACGGCCACGCTCGGGCGCTCGCCGACGATCGCCGAGATCGCCGCGCACGTGGACGCGACGCCCGAGGACGTGCTGGAGGCGTTCGAGGCCGGTGCGGCGTACTCGCCGGCCTCGCTGTCGGTCGGCACGAGCTGGGACGGCGACCTCGACCCGATGGAGATGATCGGTGCCGAGGATGCCGGCTTCGAGCTCGCCGACCACCGCACCCGGCTCGAGCCGGCGCTCAGCGGCCTGTCTGCGCGCGAGCGCGAGATCCTGCGGCTGCGCTTCGACGAGGGGCTGACCCAGACACAGATCGCCGAGCTCGTGGGCATCTCACAGATGCACGTCTCGCGCCTGATCCGCAGGTCACTGGAGCGGATGCGCGCTGAGTTGTCCTAGCGCGCTGGGCGTCGAAACAGGCTCTCGTGCAGGCCAGGGCCCGCACGTGTGAGGCGGCTGAGCGCGTCTCCCGCCTGCCCGGCAGGTCGCGCGTCTGCGCGAGCGCGTCGGCGAGCTCCGGATCGCGCAGGCGGGGCGCGGCCGACACGTCCTTTCCGAGTTAGTCACACTCCGGCGTAGGCAAGCACCGGAGGGAGCGAAGTGAGCAAGTCCGAGCACAAGGTCGTCCAGTACCTCAACGAGGCGCGTGCGCACGAGCTCGCGCTCGCCTCCACGCTGCGAGCGCACATCGCGATGACGCCGCGCGGCGAGTATCGGTTGGGGCTCGAGAAGCACCTCGGCGAGACGCGCGAGCACGCTCGCCGCCTGCAGGCGAGGCTGCGCGAGCTCGGCTCGAGCCGCAACCCGCTGCAGGCGGGGTTCGGCCTCGCGCAGAGCGTCACGGG